>JAJQHP010000257.1 GCA_021199695.1 Clostridiales bacterium | reverse complement strand
ATACAGCGGTGGGGGCGTAGGTGGAGGGACGGCCCACCCCCTTTTCCTCCCTCAGCTTGATGAGGGCCGCCTCGGTGAACCGGGGTGGGGGCTGGGTGAAGTGCTGGCCCTTGTCGGTGTCTGCCAGGCGGACGGTCTCTCCCTCCTGGAGATCGGGCAGAGGAGAGCCCATGGCCTCCTCCCCCTCGTCCTTGCCCTCCACATAGACGGCGGTGAAGCCGGAGAATTTCAGGCTCTGGTGGCTGGCCCGGAACAGGTGCGTGCCGGAGACGACGTCGATGGAGACGGTGTCAAAGACGGCGTTGGACATCTGGCAGGCCAGGAAACGGCTCCAGATCAGCCGATACAGCCGGAGCTGCTCGTTGGTCAGGCTCCCACGGACATCCTCCGGGGCCAGGGTCACGTCGGTGGGCCGGATGGCCTCGTGGGCGTCCTGGGCCCCGGCCCTGGCCTTGTAGACCCGGGGTCTGGCGGGAACATAGTCCTTCCCATAGCGGGCGGAGAGGAAATGCCGGGCGGCGTCCACCGCCTCGTCAGAGAGCCGGAGAGAGTCGGTACGCATATAGGTGATGAGACCCACGGTGCCTCTGCCCTCAATGTCCACGCCCTCATACAGCTGCTGGGCCACGGCCATAGTGCGCCGGGGCGTCATGTTCAGCTTGCGGCTGGCCTCCTGCTGGAGGGTGGAGGTGGTGAAGGGGGGCGCGGGCTGGCGCTGCTTCTCCCGGCGAATGACGGAGGTCACCTGGAAGGGGGTGGTCCGGATGTCTGCCAGAATGGCGTCGACCTCCTTTTCACTGTTCAGCTCCGCCTTTTTCTTGCCCTCTCCGTGGTAGTGGGCCTGGAAGCGGCCAACCTGGGGGGCGATGCGGTCCAGGGTCACGTCCAGGGACCAGTACTCCTGGGGGACGAAGGCCCGGATCTCGTTCTCCCGGTCCACCACCAGCCGGGTGGCCACGGACTGGACCCGTCCGGCGGACAGCCCGTAGCGGATGTGCTTCCACAGCAGGGGGGAGAGCTGATAGCCCACGATGCGGTCTAGGATGCGCCGGGCCTGCTGGGCGTCCACCAGATCTTGATCGATGGCCCGGGGATGCTGGATGGCGTCGTTCACCACGCCCTTGGTGATTTCATTAAAGGTGACCCGATAGGTCTTGTCATCCGGGATGTGGAGCAGCTCCTTTAAATGCCAGGAGATGGCCTCTCCCTCCCGGTCGGGGTCGGTGGCGAGATAGATCCGGCCGCTTTTGGCGGCGGCCTTGGTGAGGTCTGCGATGACGTCCTCTTTGCCCTTGATGGGCTGATAGTTGGGAACGAAACCGGCGGCGATGTCTACGCCGGGGACCTCCGCCCCCGCCTGGCTCTTGGGCAGGTCGCGGACGTGGCCCATGGAGGCCTTGACCTGGTAGCCGGGGCCGAGGTATTTGCCAATGGTCTTGGCCTTTGCCGGGGATTCTACGATAACCAAATCGGTTTTTGCCATGTTAGGGTTTGCCTCCGATAGTTTCCTTGAATACGAAATACTGCGTCAGCCCTGTCCGTGCAGCCGGAAGCGGCCGCCGGAGCACTCCTCCACGACCCCCTTGACCGCCAGCAGGGTCAGGGTGGCGGATGCCTGGGAGGAGGGGAGGCCGGTCCGGTCGATCAGGGCCTCCATGGTGGCGGGGCCGCCCGCCAGGGCTTGGAGCAGGGTGCGTTCTGTCTCCGTCCACTGGGCGGAGGGGTCTGATAAATCAATATAGCCGCTGTTTGGAGCGGTGTCAACCTTTTTTTCACCGGAAACCGGTTCCGGAGGAGTGGGAGTATCTGCCACAGGCGGCTCCGGGGGAGCGGCTTTTTCCGACGCCTTAGGGTCGGCGGCCACCCGGACCACCTGCCAGCGGGTGAAGTCCGGCTGCTCCTCCCGGCGGGGGAGGTAGTAGGGGTAGTGGGACAGGATGTCCGCCCCGGAGAGGACGGGCAGGGCCAGCCCCTGGCGGAGCAGGTCGTTGGTCCCGGCGGACATGGGCGCGCCCAGATTGGCGGGGACGGCGAAGATGTCCCGTCCCTGCTCGGCGGCGATGGAGGCCACCCCCAGGGTGCCGCTGCGGAGACCCGCTTCCACACAGAGCAGCCCCACCGAGACGCCGCAGAGAATGGCGTTCCGGCGGTGGAACAGGTTCCCCTTGTGGGGCGTTCCCGGAGGCGATTCGCTGAGCAGCATCCCCACCGAGGCCATGTCGGAGAGCAGATCCCGGCTGGAGGCGGAGCCGTAATAGGGCACGTCCACCCCGCCTGCCAGAACGCCCAGCACCGGGCCGCCCGCCCGGAGGGCGCCGGTGGCCGCGCTCTCGTCACACCCCGCCACGATGCCGGTGGCCACAATGCCGCCGCCGCGGGTGATGTCCCGGGCAAAGTCCCTGGCGATGCCGGTGCCGTAGGGCGTGGCCCTCCGGGTCCCGGCGAAGGCGATGACCGCCCGCTCGTCCAGCCGCAGCAGCTTCCCCCGGAGATAGAGCACCAGAGGGGGCGTCTCGATGTTGCGCAGCCGCTCCGGGTAGTCGGTGTCGTTGAAGGTGAGGATGCGGATGTCGCCCCGGTCGCACCGCTCCAGCAGACGCTCCGCCTGATCGGTGGATTTGTCCGTGAGGAGGCGGCGCTGCTCCGGAGACAGGGCCTCTATCCGTTCATACTCGCCCGGATCAGCGAAATAGGCCTGTTCCGGACTGCCAAAGTGACAGTATACCTGCCAGGCGGCGGTGGGCGGCAGCAGACTGGTCAGCCACAGCCAGTACTTTACCGAGGTCAGCATGGTTCGTCTCCTCTCCTTTTATGTGTTCTGTTTACGGCTATCTGCGATACAGCTCCCACAGCACCACTGCGGCGGCAGCGGCGGCGTTGAGAGACTCGCATTTGGGCTCCATGGGGATTTTCAGGGTCTGGCGGCACAGGGACAACACCGACGGAGAGACTCCCTGGCCCTCGCTGCCGATGACCACGGCGGCCCGCCCCTCCTTGAAAGAACGGATGTCCACCGTATCCTCCCGGAGGGCGGTGCCGTAGAGAGGGAGGCCGGAGGCCTCCAGCAGAGGGGCCAGCTCCTCCGCTTCCACCTCCCACACCGGCAGACGGAAGGCCGCCCCCATGGTGGCCCGGACGGTTTTCCAGTGCCAGGGGTCGGCGCAGTGATGGGTGAGCAGCAGGCCGTCCGCCCCAAAGGCGTCGGCGGTGCGCCAGATGGTCCCTACGTTCCCCGGGTCCTGGAGACCGTCCAGCACCAGATAACGGTTTCCGTCCAGCGTTTTCGGCGGGACAGGCTCCGGCGTGCGGCAGAGAAACAGCAGTCCCTGGGGCGTTTTGGCGGGGGAGACCGCCTCCATGACCCCCTCCGGCACCTGGACATACCGGACACCGGGGGAGAGAGTCTCCGGCTGCTGGCCGGGGGTGAACAGAACGGTGTCCACCGAGGCGTTCCAGCGGACCGCCTCGGCGTAGAGCTTCCGCCCGTCGCAGAGGTAAAGCCCCGTCTCCCGCCGATAGGCCCGGTCCCGCTCCAGACGGCGGATACGGGTGATGAGGGGGTTGGAACGGCTGGTGATAGTTTCAATGGTGGGACGCAAAAAAATCCCTCCCGGATCGTGCGATGATAAGCTGCCCGAGGGCAGATCGTCAAAGACAATTTTGTTGTCCATAGTATAGCGCAGGACTTCCGGGACTGTCAAATGGTTTTCCGGAGAGGGGGATGACTGTCCTGCGAATCCGACGGACAAAATCGGCGCTCCCCCGGGCGAGACGGCAGAACCTGTCTCGTCCGGGGGAGCATTTTACATCTTGATTCTTGTATCGTCAGGCCCCGCTCACAGGGCCAGAGACCCCATGGGGTCCCAGGGCTCCAGCTCGATGGGGTCGGCATTGTAGGCGGAGAGCTGTTCGTCGGTGAGGTACTTTTTGTTGACTACGACCTGGTACATATACTCATCGAACCACCGGTCGGTCATGACGTAGTAGCCGCCCTTGCCCGAGTCCTTGCCCCAGCTGTTCTCCACCCGCCAGCGGTTGGGCTGGCCGTTCTCGTCCAGGTTGACCCCCTGGAACACCATGGCGTGGGTCATCAGGCTTTGGCCGTAGTCCAGCCGCTCCGCCTTAGTCATGGTGAACCGGGTGTCCAGCAGGTCCTCCAGACCGTAGACATCCAGGTCCAGGATGCCGTCCGACCGCTCGGAGCGCTTGCCCACGTCGCAGCCGAACCACACCGGCTCCCCGTCCTTCAGCTGGGCGATGGCCGCCTTCTTCAGCTCGCCGATCTCCAGGTTCAGATAGCGGACGGGCTTGCCCTCCTTCACGTTGCCCAGGAAGCGGACGGTGTAGCTGCACCCAAAGGGCTTGTCGGCGGTAGGGGCATTGATGAGGCTCACATAGTCGTCCAGCACCAGGCCCACGTACTTGGCGTAAAAGCTCTGGGGGGTCAGTCCGGCGTCCCGGTGGAACACATTGTCCGTGTCCCGGTACTCGAGGTCAAAGCGTTTGGGGGGCTTGCCTAGGCAGATGCACAGCAGGCGGTAGATCTCCTCCAGCATGCCCTCCTTCTCCCCCCGGAGGTCGGCCAGGTCCGCCCCGGCGGCGTAGTGCTTTCTCAGGATGCAGGCGTCCTCCCGGAGCTTCTCGGTGAGATAGGCGTCCATCTCCCGGCTGCCGGAGGAGGCCACGGACTCGGGATAGGCGGTCTTGGGCACCACGCCGTACTTGCGCACCAGATTGCACAGCATATCCCACTGTCCCCCGTCCCCTACCGGGGCCTGGAGCAGGAAGGAGACCAGCCGCCCGCTGGCGGGCTCGTCCAACGTCTCCAGAACGTTCTCCAGGAAATAGTTGGACTTCTCCAGCTTGTCGTAGAAGAACAGATAGGCCTGGGACAGCTCGAAGTCCCGGCTCAGCTTATACTTCCGGATGACCTCAAAGCGCATGGTGTTCAGAGCGGCGAACATCCAGCACCGTCCGCTCTGCTTCTGGTTGGTGATGTCCCCCTGGTTCAGGGAGACGGAGAAGGTATGGACGTCCCGCTGGGCTGCCTCCCGCCGCTTGGCGGATTTGGTCAGGCCGTTCTCGGTGACGGCGTTCATGGCCACCCGGTTGGCCCGCTGGGCGTCGAACCGGGCCTCGAACTGCTCCAGAGACGCCAGAGTGATGCTGCTGTTGGTTTCCATCTGTGGTTCCTCCTGTTTCTTTTGTTGGGGGCGAAGCATTAGCAACCGCTAACTTTCTTGTCAGAAAAGATGCCCCAGAGCTGCCCCCGCTGCATTGGCACTATTCTACTCCATCCGGGGGCCTGCGTCAAGTCTCCGGGGCGGGGCGGGATATGTACCGGCCTCTTGCCTCCCTCTCTGAGGGAGGTGGCACGGCGAAGCCGTGACGGAGGGAGAGCGGCACGCA
>JAJQHP010000191.1:1528-5439 GCA_021199695.1 Clostridiales bacterium | reverse complement strand
ACTACGCCTTCTCCCAGCGCATCGACCGGGCCGTGGCCCGGATGCAGCGCCGGAGCCGCCGCTACCTCTATGTGGGCGGGAAAAACGGCGCGCAGAAGCTGGAGCTGTCCCGTATCTGCTATGTGGAGGTGGAGGGGCATAAGCTGACCTACCACACCCTGGACGGGGACGTGACCGCCTCCGGAGCCATGAAGGACGTGGAGGACAACGTGGACAAGAAAATGTTCTTCCGGTGCAACAAGGGCTATCTGGTCAACCTGGAGCGGGTGGACGCCATCCGGGGGGACAATGCTATCATCAACGGGGAGGAGGTCCAGATCAGCCGCTCCAAGAAAAAGGCGTTCCTGGACGCCCTGAACGACTACATCAACGAGGTCGGCAAATGACAGGGGTAGAGCAAAACATACCTTTTTACTGGACGGCGCTGGCCCACTGGATGGCGGGGCTGCTCTATGTGACCCTTCTGCCCCGGCGTCTGGAGGGCTGGCGGTTCTGGACGGCCTCCGCTGTGCAGCTGGCGCTCCAGATGGGCTATATGGCCCTCATCGTCGATCTGAACGGCATGGCGTTCAACCTGGGCATGATGGGGATGGCGGCGCTGCCCGCCCTTCCCTTCGCCGTGCTCAACCAGACCTGGTGGGAGGACCGCATCTACTACTGCGCCCGGGCCTTCATTCTGGGGGCCTTTATGTGCTCTCTGGGGTGGCAGCTGTACGCCTATTTTGAGGACCTGATCCCGACGCTGGGGACCCTGGCGTGGGAGGCCGCCTTCATGCTGCCCACCTGCGCCGTTGTCATCGCCCTCATGTGCTGCCTGGAGGGGAGCCACCGGGAGGTGGACCGGGAGATGGAGGTGACGCCCGTGGCCTGCGGCATCGCCGTGCTCATCGCCCTGTTCATCTATATTTTCAGCAGCCTCAGCTTTTCCAGCACCGAGACCCCCTTTAGCGGGGCCACCTACGCCGAGGCGTTCAACATCCGCACCATCGTCTATCTGGGAGGGGTGGCCATTCTCTACGGGCTGCATTTGCAGCTCTGCGACGCCCACGCCCGGACGGAAGTCACGGCACTGCAAAATATGCTGGATATGCAGTACGCCAACTACCGCATGAGCCAGGAGTCGGTGGACCTGGTGAACCAGAAGTACCACGACCTGAAGCACCAGATCGCCGTTCTCCGGGCGGAGGTGGGCACGGGGCAGAAGCTGGAATACCTGGACCAGATGGAGCAGGAGATCAAAGCCTACGAGGCCCAGAACAAGACGGGCAACGAGGTGCTGGACACCATCCTGACAGGGAAGAGCGTCCACTGCCAGAATCACGGCATCGAGCTCACCTGTGTGGCCGACGGCAAAGCCTTGGACTTTATGGACGTGATGGACCTGAGCGCTCTGTTCGGCAACGCTCTGGACAACGCCATCGAGAGCGTGAGCAAGCTCTCCGACCCGGAGCAGCGGCTGATCCACCTGTCGGTGGCGGTGCAGAAGGAATTTCTCCGCATCCGGGTGGAAAACCGGTGCGATGAGGATTTGACGGTCAAAAAGGGCCTGCCCCTGACCACAAAAAAGGACACCCGGCTCCACGGCTACGGCCTGAAAAGCATCTGCCGGACGGCGGAAAAGTACGGCGGCTCCGCCACCGTCAGCGCCTCCGGCGGCTGGTTCGAGCTGCGTATCCTCATCCCGCTGGGGGGAGAAAAAACGAAGATGAAATAATGAACTGCCCGGGAAACGGGCAGCCAGTCGCAAAATGCCAGTCCCTGAAGAAAGGGACTGGCATTTTGCTAAAGTTTTGCCCCTTCGTTTTGGATAGGTTGCCCAAAACGATTTTCAGATTATGCGCCAAAATCGACGGATTGTGCAGTTTATGTGGACGATTTGTAAAAAGCGTTGTATAATGTGTGCAACCAAACGGGGGGAGGATGCTCACGCCCCCAAACAACTGCTGCGCACAGGAAAAGGAGGAACTTATGTTAACTATCAGCAGATTTACCGTGGAGAACCTGACGAAGGGCTGTGTCACCGATGAGGCACAGCCTCGGTTTGCTTTCGCCCTGGACAGCGATGGCAGCAACGTCACCCTGAAGAAGGCAGTCCTGAAGGTGGGGGACTGGGAGACCACAACGGACAGCCAGATCGGCGTCCACTATGCCGGCCCCGCCCTGAAGCCCTTCACCGTCTATTCCGCCGAGCTGACGGTCACGGCCAGCACCGGGGAGAAGGCTTCCGCCGCCCTCACCTTTGAGACCGGACGTATGGGCGCCCCCTGGAAGGGGGAGTGGATCAGCGACCCCGGCTACTCCTTTACCGAGAAAAGCGTGTCTCCCATCCCCATGACCTTCCGCAAGGCCTTCCAGGCCAAGGGGAAGATCGCCTCCGCCAAAATTTACGCCACTGCCATGGGCATCTATGAGCTGACCATCAACGGGAAGAAGGTGGGCGACCGGTATTTCGCCCCCGGCTTCACCTCCTACAAGACCCATCTCCAGTACCAGACCTATGACGTCACCGGTATGCTCACCGGAAACGACACCATCCAGGCGGATGTGGGCGGCGGCTGGGCCGTGGGTTCCTTCGTCTTTACCCGGAAGAACCGGATCACCGCCGACCGGCAGGCCCTGCTCCTGGAGCTGCGGGTCACATACGCCGATGGCAGCCAGGAGGTGGTGGGCACCGACAGCAGCTGGGAGGTCACAGAGGACGGCAATTACCGCATGACCGATATCTACGACGGCGAGACCTACGACGCCACCGTGGACCTGCGCAAGGCCACCTGGCGCAAGGCCGCCAGGGAGAAGCTGCGGGTGAACCCCGACATCATGGCGGACTACGGCGCGCCCGTCCGGGCCCATGAGGAGCTCAAGCCCGTCTCCTGCAACAAGCTGCCCTCCGGCGAGCTGATCTACGACTTCGGCCAGAACTTCGCCGGTGTGGTCAAGTTCACCGTAAACGGCAAAAAGGGCCAGGTCATCACCGTCAGGCACGCCGAGATTTTGAACCCGGACGGCACGCTGAACGTGTCCTTCCTCCGCACCGCCAAGGCCACCGCCACCTATACCTGCACGGACGGCGTGCAGACCTACTCCCCCCGGATGACCTATATGGGCTTTCAGTACATCAGCGTGGAGGGCGTGGACCAGGACAAAATCGACATCTCCGCCCTGGCCCTGTACTCCGATGTGGAGACGACCGGCAGCTTCTCCTGCTCCAACGATATGCTCAACCGCCTCCAGAAGAACATCGAGTGGGGCGCAAAGTCCAACTTCATGGACATCCCCACCGACTGCCCCCAGCGGGACGAGCGAATGGGCTGGACGGGCGACATCGCCGTGTTCGCCCCCACCGGCTGCTATAACTTCGACATCAGCCGGTTCCTGGAGAAGTGGCTGCTGGACGTGAAGGCGGAGCAGCTGCCCAGCGGCGGCCTGCCCAACACCGTCCCCGTCCAGGGCTACGGCTTCCCGGCCACCATGCCCAACATGGCGGTGGCCTGGTGGGACGACGCCTGCATCCTGGTGCCCTGGGCGGAGTACCAGGCCCGGGGCGACGTGGAGCTGCTGCGGAAGATGTACCCCTCCATGAAGAAGTATGTGAAGGCCAGCAAGTTCTGGTGCAGCTTCGGCTTCGGCAAGAACCGGTACATCTGGAACGTGCCCGGCGTGCTGGCCTTTGGCGACTGGATCGCACCGGACGTGCCCCAGATGAGCCAGTGGCAGGCCCGGGTCAAGTGGACCGGCACCGCCTCCCTCCGCAACACCAGCGACATCGTGGCCAAGGTGGCGGAGATCCTGGGAGAGAAGGAGGACGCCGCCTACTACCGCGACCTGAGCGACAAGACGGCGGACGCCTACTGCTCCGTCCTCACCGACGGCAACGGCAAGCTGCTGGAGGAGTTCCAGACCGCCTACGTCCT
>JAJQHP010000191.1:0-1428 GCA_021199695.1 Clostridiales bacterium | reverse complement strand
TCCTCACCGACGGCAACGGCAAGCTGCTGGAGGAGTTCCAGACCGCCTACGTCCTGCCCATCTACCTGAATATGTTCCCTGACAAGGCCACTCAGGACAAGGCCACCGAAAATCTGGTGGCCCTGGTGGAGAAGAACGACTACTGCATCGGCACCGGCTTCCCCGGCACCCCCTACATCCTCTTCGCCCTGGCGGACAACGGCCGGGCGGATGTGGCCTACAAGATGCTGATGAACACCAAATGCCCCTCCTGGCTGTACGAGGTCAAGATGGGCGCTACCACCATCTGGGAGCGGTGGGACGGCCTGGACGAAAACGGCCAGTGCCCCATCGGAGACGACGGCACCGACATGATGATCTCCTATAACCACTACGCCAGCGGCGCTGTGGGCGACTTCCTCTATCGCCGGGTGGCGGGCATTGAGAACACGGAGGCGGGCTACAAGTCCTTCCGGGTGAAGCCCCTGGTGGGCGGCGGCCTGACCTGGGCCAAGGGCTCCGTCCGCACCCCCTACGGCGTGGCCGCCTCCGAGTGGAAGCTGGAAAAGGGCGTGTTCACCGTCGCCGTCACCGTCCCCGTGGGCACCACCTGCCAGCTGGTGCTCCCCGACGGCACGGAAAAGACCCTGGGCAGCGGCAGCTATACCTGCTCCTGCAAGGCATAACATCGTTTATCTCCTCATCAGAGGTAAAGCTGGGAGGGCCCTGCGGCCCTTCCAAACAAATCCGGAGCCTCTGCTCCAGAGGCCGGAGTGCACCCGGCCTCTGGAGTCCCCGGCTCCCAGACAACAGAAAGGAAATGAAGCAAGATGAGCAAAAACGAAAAGGGTGGCTTCTGGAGCACACCTCTGACAAGCACCGCCATTAAGAACGACAGGGTAAAAATGCCCGAGATGCTCCTGGGCTACCTGGTCGGCCCCTTCGGCGCTCTGCTGTCCTCCGGTATCTTCACCAGCTTCCTGAACAAGTACTTCACCGACGTCCTCCTGCTGGACACCAGCTTCCTGTCCATCCTCCAGGTGGTCTCCACCATCCTCATCGTGGCGGCCAACCTGATCGTGGGCCAGCTGATCGAGCGCACCCGCTGCTTGGCCGGTAAGGCCCGTCCCTGGGTGCTGCTGTCCGCCCTGACCCTGTCCATCGGCAGTCTGCTCATGTTCATCGTCCCCTTCGAGAGCGAGATGGCCAAGATGGTCTGGATCGCCATCGCCTATAACCTGTACTATGCGGTGGCCTACCCCATCTACAATACCGCCAACTCCACCATGATCGCTGTCTCCACCCGGAACAGTCAGGATCGCGGCGCGCTGGCCTCCTTCACCAACATCGCCGGTCTGGGCGTCATGGGCGTCGGCTCCATGGTTTTCCCCATCCTGGTGTCCAACGTCATGGGCAACGACCAGAATATGTGGTTCCTGGTCATGCTGG
>JAJQHP010000033.1 GCA_021199695.1 Clostridiales bacterium | reverse complement strand
TGTGTATACGTGACATACGAAAAGCAGAAGCTGGCGGTGGACTTTGCCGATCTGGTGTACAACGGCAAGTGGTATTCTCCCCTGCGGGAGGCCCTCTCCGCATTCGTGGACAAAACCCAGGAGTACGTCACCGGTACCGTGCGGGTGAAGCTGTACAAGGGCAACATCATCCCTGCCGGGATGACCTCTCCCTACAGCCTGTATTCCGAGAACCTGGCCACCTTTGACGAGTCCGACTATAACCAGAAGGACGCCGAGGGCTTCATCAACCTGTGGGGCCTGCCCACCAAGGTCCAGGCGCTGCGGGCCCAGGGCAAATTGCAGTAAAGCAGCAAATCGCAAGGCACAAAACACAGAATACACGGGGGATGGGAGACTGTCCCCCTGTATTCTGTTTTATCCGTTTCTCTGCGCCAAAGCGAGGGCGCAGGACGAGGAGGAAGATTCACATGAAATTATGGGGCGGCCGCTTTGACAAGGAGACCGATGTGCTGGTCAACGACTTTAACTCCTCCATCCGGTTCGACGCCCGGATGTACCGGGAGGACATCGAGGGCTCCATCGCCCACGCCACCATGCTGGGAGAGCAGGGCATTATCAGCAGGGAGGAGTCTGAACAGCTGGTGACCGGACTGCGGGAGCTGCTGGCGGACATCCAGGCGGGGAAGGTGGAGTTCTCCGAGGACAACGAGGACATCCACATGAACGTGGAGACCCTGCTGACTCAGCGGTTGGGGGCCGCGGGCAAGCGCCTGCACACCGGCCGGAGCCGGAACGATCAGGTGGCGGTGGACTTCCGGATGTACGTCCGGGGGGAGATCCCGAAGATCGTGAAGATGCTGCTGGAGCTGGAGCGGGTGCTGGTGCGCCAGGCGGAGGCCAACGTGGACACCGTCATGCCCGGCTACACCCATCTCCAGCGGGCCCAGCCCGTCACCTTCGGGCACTACATGATAGCCTACGCCAATATGTTCTGCCGGGACATCACCCGCTTTGAGGACTGCCTGGAGCGGATGGACGAGTGCCCCCTGGGGGCCGGGGCGCTGGCCGGCTCCACCCACCCCCTTGACCGGCAGCGGACGGCGGAGCTGCTGGGCTTTGCCCGGCCCACAGACAACTCCCTGGACTCCGTCTCCGACCGGGACTTCGCTATCGAGTTCCTCTCTGCCTGCTCCATCCTCATGATGCACCTGTCCCGGTTCTCCGAGGAGATCATCCTCTGGTGCTCCTGGGAGTTCAAGTTCATCGACCTGGACGACGCCTACTCCACCGGCTCCTCCATCATGCCCCAGAAGAAAAATCCGGATGTGGCCGAGCTGGTCCGGGGCAAGACGGGCCGGGTGTACGGCAGCCTCATCACCCTGCTCACCGTGATGAAGGGCATCCCCCTGGCCTACAACAAGGATATGCAGGAGGACAAGGAGTGCGTCTTTGACGCCATCGATACGGTGGAGCTGTGCGTCCCCGTGTTCTCCGCCATGCTGGACACCATGACCGTCCGGCCGGAGAACATGGCAAAGGCCGCTGCCGGGGGCTTTATCAACGCCACCGACTGCGCCGACTATCTGGCGAAAAAGGGGGTCCCCTTCCGGGACGCCTATACCCTGGTGGGCCGTCTGGTGAACCACTGCATCGCCACTGGCCAGACGTTGGATACCCTCCCCCTGGAGGAGTATCAGGCCCTCTCCCCCGCCTTCGGGGAGGACGTGTATCAGGCCCTGAGCCTGAATACCTGTGTGAGCCAGCGAAAAACCACGGGCGGCCCGGCCCATGACGAGGTGCTGCGGCAGATCGCCCGGATCCGGGCCTTTGTAGAGGAGCGGAGCGAGCAATGAGCAAGCCGAAAATCTATATCGACGGACAGGCGGGAACCACCGGCCTACAAATCATGGACCGGCTGACCCGCCGGGACGACGTGGAGCTGCTGCGCATCGACGACGACAAGCGGCACGACAACGCCGAGCGGGCCAGACTGATGAACGCCGCCGACCTGGTGTTTTTGTGTCTCCCGGACGCCGCCGCCGTGGAGGCGGTGACGCTGGTGACCAACCCGGAGACGCGCATTATCGACGCCTCCACTGCCCACCGGACAAACCTCGCCTGGGTCTACGGATTTCCGGAGCTGTCTCCCCAGCGGCGGTCGGCCATTCAGTCCGCCAAGCGGGTGGCCAACCCCGGCTGTCACGCCTCCGGGCTGATCGCATCTGTCTATCCTCTGGTGCAGGCGGGCATCCTGTCCCCGGACTATCCCCTGACCTGCTATTCCCTCACCGGCTACTCCGGCGGGGGCAAGAAGATGATCGCGGAGTACGAGGATGAGGGCCGGAGCGGGCTGCTCTCCTCCGACCGGGTCTACGGCACCAACCTGAAGCACAAGCACCTGCCGGAGATGCAGGCGGTGTGCGGTCTGACCCGGAGGCCGGTGTTCTCCCCGGTGGTGGGGGATTTCCCCCAGGGAATGGCCACCACCATCCTGCTCCACAACGACCTGCTGACCGGACAGCCTGCCGCTCAGGATATCTGGGCGGCGCTGGCGGCGCACTACGGCCGCTGCCCCGGCCATCCCATGGTCCGGGTGGCCCCCTTTAACGGAGAGGGGAAGCCCATCTTCGCCGGGACTTTGGCGGGGACCGACGGGATGGAGCTGATCGTCAGCGGCGGCGCGGAGCAGACCATGGTCACCGCTCTGTTTGACAACCTGGGCAAGGGCGCCTCCGGCGCGGCGGTACAGAATATGAATTTAATGCTGGGATTTGACGAGGACGCCGGACTGGTGTAAGATGTTGTCATCCGGCTTTGCGCAGAAGAAAAGAGAAACGGAAAAAGGGAAGTGACTCCAGATGAAGGAGATATCCGGCGGCATCGTAGCCGCTAAGGGATTCCGGGCCGCCGGGACCCGGGTGGGGGTGAAGGCCTCCGCCCTGCCCACGAACGGAGAGGGCAAAAAGGATTTGATGCTGCTGGTCTCTGACCGGCCCTGCACGGCGGCGGGGATGTTCACCACCAACCGGGTGAAGGCTGCCCCGGTGCTGCTCACCCGGGCCAACATCGCCGACGGCGTATGCCAGGCGGTCGTCGCCAACTCGGGCAACGCCAACGCCTGCGCCCCCAACAGCGAGCTACACGCCCGGGAGATGTGTCAGGCGGCGGCGACGGCTCTGGGCCTGGCCCCGTCGGATGTGGCGGTGGCCTCCACCGGCGTCATCGGCCAGGAGCTGAACATCCGGGCTATCACGGAGGGCGTTCCTGCCCTGGCGGAAAAGCTGTCGGACGCGCCCTCCGCCTCGGAGGACGCCGCCCATGCCATTATGACCACCGACACCGCCAAGAAGGAGATCGCCGTGGAGACGGAAATCGGCGGCGTCACCGTCCGGGTGGGGGGCATCGCCAAGGGCTCCGGCATGATACGCCCCAACATGGGCACCATGCTCAGCTTTGTCACCACCGACTGCGCCGTCACCCCCAAGCTGCTCACCGAGCTGGTACATGAGGTGGTGCCCCGGACGTTCAATCGGGTGACGGTGGACGGGGACACCTCCACCAACGACACCTTCCTGGTGCTGGCCAACGGCAGCGCAGGCAATCCCCTCATCGACTGGCAGGGGCCGGAGTATCAGGCATTGAAGGAGGCACTGATGGCTGTCTGCACCCACCTGGCCCGGAGTATGGCTGCCGACGGAGAGGGGGCCAGCCGACTGCTCACCTGCACCGTCCACGGGGCGGAGAGCGAGGCCAAGGCGGAGCGGCTCAGCCGTGCAGTGGTGGGCTCCTCCCTGGTGAAGGCCGCCATGTTCGGCGCAGACGCCAACTTTGGCCGGGTGCTGTGCGCCATGGGCTATTCCGGGGCACAGTTCGACCCGGAGACGGTGGATATTTTCTTCCACTCTCAGGGGGGAGAGGTCCAGGTCTGCCGGGACGGTATGGGCCTGAGCTTTGACGAGGACGTGGCCAAGGTGGTTTTGAGTCAGGATGAGGTGATCATCGACGTCGCCCTCCGGGAGGGGGCGGCGGAGGCCACCTGCTGGGGCTGCGACCTGACCTATGACTATGTGAAGATCAACGGAGATTACAGGAGCTGAGAGAGAAATGGCCTACGATCACGTGCAGCGGGCGCAGGTGCTGGTGGAGGCCCTGCCCTACATCCAGAAGTACAGCGGCAAGACGGTGGTGGTGAAGTATGGCGGCAACGCCATGATCTCCGAGGACCTCCGCTCCGCCGTCATGAGCGACATTATCCTCCTCCGGCTGGTGGGCATCCATGTGGTGGTGGTCCACGGCGGCGGGCCGGAGATCAACGAGATGCTGAAAAAAATCGGCAAGCAGTCTCGGTTTGTAGACGGCCTCCGCTACACCGATGAGGAGACGGTGGACATCGTCCAGCAGGTGCTCTGCGGCCGGGTGAACAAAAACCTGGTGGCCACCCTGAACCGGATGGGCGGCCGGGCCATGGGCCTGTGCGGGATGGACGCCTCCCTGTTTGAGGCAAAGGTCAAGGACGTAAAATACGGCCTGGTGGGGGAGATCGTCAAGGTGAACCCCCAGGTGGTCCAGGACTGCATCGACAACGGCTATATCCCGGTGGTCTCCACCGTGGCCCAGGGGATGGATGCCCAGACCGCCTACAACATCAACGCCGACACCGCCGCCGCCAAGCTGGCGGTGGCCCTGAATGCGGAAAAGCTCATCCTGCTCACCGACGTCCGGGGCCTGCTCCGGGACCCAAAGGACGAGGACACCCTGATCCATGTGGTGCATATGTCCGACGTGCCCATGCTGAAAAAGACGGGGGTCATCTCCGGGGGCATGATCCCCAAGGTGGAGTGCTGCGTGGAGGCGGTGCGCTCCGGCGTCAAGCGGAGCCACATCCTGGACGGGCGCATCCCCCACTCCATTTTGATCGAGATGCTGTCGGACAAGGGCATCGGCACCATGCTGCTGTGACCTGGGAGGCGAGACGAGATGACGTTTGAAGAATTGAAGGCGCTGGACCACCAGTACACCATGCAGACCTACGGCCGCTTTGATGTGGCCTTGGACCACGGTGTGGGGGCCACCCTCTACGGCCTGGAGGGAGAGGAGTACGTCGACTTTGCCAGCGGTATCGGGGTGAACTCTCTGGGCTACGGCCACCCCGCCTGGGTGAAGGCGGTGGAGGAGCAGGCCCACAAGCTGGCCCACGCCTCCAACCTGTTCTATACCGAGCCCTACGCCCGGCTGGCGGAGACGCTTTGCAAGCGCACGGGGATGTCCGCCGTGTTCTTCGCCAACGGCGGCGGCGAGGCCAACGAGGGCATTATTAAGCTGGCCCGGAAGTACTCCTTTGACAAATACGGCAAGGGCCGGGCCAACATCGTGACCCTCCGCAACTCCTTCCACGGCCGCACCATCACCACCCTCCAGGCCACGGGCCAGGAGGTGTTCCACAACTACTTCTTCCCCTTCAC
>JAJQHP010000262.1 GCA_021199695.1 Clostridiales bacterium | reverse complement strand
TCCAGGTGCTGGACGACGGCCGCATCACCGACAGCCAGGGCCGCACCGTGGACTTTAAGAACACCATCCTCATTCTGACCTCCAACCTGGGCAGTCAGTATCTGCTGGACGGCATCAACCCGGACGGGGAGATCACCCAGGAGGCCAGGGACAGCGTGGAGCGGCTGCTCAAGCAGTCCTTCCGGCCGGAGTTCCTCAACCGCCTGGATGAGATTGTGTTCTACAAGCCCCTGACCCGGGAGAACATGGCAGGCATCATCCGGCTCCAGGCGGCAGACCTGAACCGCCGTCTGGGAGAGCAGCAGCTCTCGGTGGAGTTCACCCCTGCGGCGGAGGACTTCATCATCCAGGAGAGCTACGACCCCGCCTTTGGCGCGCGGCCCCTGCGCCGCTACCTCCAGCACACGGCAGAGACCCTCATCGCCCGGAAGGTCATCCAGGACGACGTGACACCCGGTACCCGGTTCGTCATCGACCGGGAGGGAGATCATCTGAGCATTCGATAAAACGCCCCGTGGGCTGTCCGGCCTGATGACCGGGCAACCCATTCAGCGTGTCAAAAAATCCCTTTTGACACGCTGAGTACGATTTTTGAACTTTAAAAAGTTCTAAAAATCGTTTCTTATTGCACGCGAAGGGGGCTTTTTGCCCCCTCCTCCGCTCCCCCGCTGCTCTGTTGCGGAAGCCTTGGGCGGTTTTTTGACAGTCTCGTGGGCTGTCCGGTCTGATGACCGGGCAGCCCATTTTCTGTTCTAAACCTTTCCTCCGGCGCATACCCTTTACCGGAGGTGAACTGCGTTGGTTGGATATCTGCACTTTGCAGGGCATGGTCATCGGGTACGGTTGACCGCCCACAACATTCTGGGGCTGGCCGTCTGGGAGGCCCGGCTCCCCGGCTCGCCAGGAAGCCCACTGGCCCGGCGGCGGATGGCGAAGGGGCTGGACGAACTGGAAGAGGCAGGCTGCCGCCGTCTGCTGTCCCCCTGTCCCCTCGTTCCCTGTTATCCCATGGTACACACCCGCAGCCTGTGGCAGGCGGTGGCGGCCCCTCTGATCCTGGCCGACCTCCGGCAGCGGGGGCTGGAGCCCTGCCGGTCGGTGGTGGCCGTCCGGGGCGACCGGATGACCCGGAGCTATCTCCGCACCTGTCAGGCCCTGGCCCGGGAGGTCAAGGCCCTGTCCCTCTCCCTGCTCCGGCAGGAGACCTTCTGCTGGAATTTACAACAGGAGCTGGGCGTCCCCCTGGTGGAGGGCGGGGCGGCGGCGACCCTCTCCTTTCTCCCGGGACAGTGGCGGCCCGGCTTCTTTCCTCTGGGGGACGAGGACCCGTCCATGGGCAGCTGGCGGCTGGAGCTGCCCGGCCTGACCCTGCCTGACGGGTGCCCGTCCCTCCCGGTGCTGGCGGCGCTGCTGGACGCAGGGCGGCTGCCCGTGGGGGAGGTGCTGTGCCTGCCGGAGGAGAGGGCTTGCAGAGAGGCAGAAAATGCAATATAATGGTGACAGTTCACAGGAAACGAGGGAACGCACCATGGAAATTCTCATCGTTGGGGCCGGGGCCATCGGTATCGCCCTGGGCGCCGGGCTGGCAAGCGTTGGGCAGCAGGTCTCCTTCTTCGCCCGGGGCGCAACTCTGGAGGCCATCCGCTCCGGCGGCGTCCACCGCACCGGGCTGTTCGGGGAGGTACACATTTCCCCATCACAGGTGCGGGTGGAATCGGACTACGCCGCCTTTGAACCGGGGCGATTCGACTATATCCTCATCTGCGCCAAGGCCCTGGCCAACGACGACATCAGCCGCAATCTGGACACTCACCGGGAGATTTTGAAGCCCCAGGGCAGGCTGGTCATCCTCCAGAACGGCTGGGGAAACGACCGGCCCTATCGCCGCTTCTTCTCTCCGGAGCAGGTGTGGAACGCCCGGGTCATCACCGGCTTTGAGCGCACCGCCCCCAATGTCAGCAATATCACCGTCCACACCGCCCCGGTGCTGCTGGGGAGCCTCTGCGGACTGGACTGCGCCCCCATGGAGCCCCTGGCCGCCGCCATTCGGGAGAGCGGTCTCCCCGCCCGGGCCAGCAATGAGGTGGACAGGGCCCTGTGGGCCAAGATGCTCTACAACTGCGCCTTGAATCCCCTGGGTGCGGTGCTGGGGGTACACTACGGCGCACTGGGAGAGTGTCCGGAGACGAGGGCCATTATGGACGATGTGATGGACGAGATTTTTGCCGTCATGGACGCCGCAGGCTACGCCACCTTCTGGCCGGACAGCGGCAGCTACCGGCAGGAGTTCTACGGAAAGCTGCTGCCGGACACCTACCACCACCACGCCTCCACTCTCCAGGACATTCAAGCGAAACGCCCCACCGAGATCGCCACCCTCACCGGGGTCATTCTGGAGCTGGGACGGGCGCACGGCGTCCCCACCCCGGTCAACACCATGCTCTACCGGCTCATCCGGGGCATGGAGGCCAATTACTGACCTGACCGTTCACGAAACAGGCCGGAGAAAACCGGATTTTGTCACAGCTGACCATTGCAGCGGCTACTTTTTTTACGCTATACTGGTAAAGAAATAAAGAACAGGCAGTTGTCCTGTCGAAAGCGAGGGCGCCTCATGGAAAAGATCAAAATGACCACTCCCCTGGTGGAGATGGACGGGGACGAAATGACCCGTATCCTGTGGAAGCAGATCAAGGACGAGCTGATCCTCCCCTTTGTGGAGCTGAAAACGGAGTATTACGACCTGGGCCTGGTGCACCGGGAGGAGACGAAGGACCAGGTGACCATCGACGCCGCCAACGCCAACAAGAAGTACGGCGTAGCGGTGAAGTGCGCCACCATCACCCCCAACGCCCAGCGGGTGAAGGAGTACAACCTCTCTCAGATGTGGAAGAGCCCCAACGGCACCATCCGGGCCATCCTGGACGGCACCGTGTTCCGCTCCCCTATCATGGTCAAGGGCATCTCCCCGGTGGTCAAGACATGGAAGGCCCCCATCACCATCGCCCGTCACGCCTTTGGCGACGTGTACAAGGCCACGGAATACCGGGTCCCCGGCCCCGGCAAGGCGGAGCTGGTCTACACCGGCGAGGACGGCGCCTCCTTCCGGGAGACGGTCTACGACTTCGAGTGTCCCGGCGTCCTCCAGGGGCAGTTCAACAAGGACAGCTCCATCCGCTCCTTCGCCCGCTCCTGCTTCCAGTACGCCCTGGACACCCGGCAGGATCTGTGGTTCTCCACCAAGGACACCATCTCCAAGCAGTATGACCACACCTTCAAGGACATCTTCCAGGAGATCTTTGAGGCGGAGTATCAGGCCCGGTTCGAGGCGGCGGGCATCACCTATTTCTATACCCTCATCGACGACGCCGTGGCCCGGGTCATCCGCTCCAGGGGCGGCTTCATCTGGGCCTGCAAGAACTACGACGGCGACGTGATGAGCGACATGGTCTCTACCGCCTTCGGCTCCCTGGCCATGATGACCTCCGTCCTCGTCTCCCCGGAGGGGAACTACGAGTATGAGGCCGCCCACGGCACCGTCACCCGCCACTATTACAAGTATCTCAAGGGGGAGGAGACCTCCACCAACCCGGTGGCCACCCTCTACGCCTGGTCCGGCGCGCTTCGGAAGCGGGGCGAGCTGGACGGGCTGGACGCTCTGGGGGTCTACGCCGACGCCCTGGAGGCCGCCACCATTGAAACCATCGAGTCCGGCGTCATGACCGGCGACCTGTGCGCCATGTGGGAGGGGGATGCCCCCGCCCGGAAGGTCAGCTCTCTGGAATTCCTCCGCGCCATCCGGCAGCGGCTGGAGCAGAAGCTGGGATAAAAACATCAGTTGCCACGCCGTCCGGCTCTGGGCCGGTGGCGTGGCAACTGTCTTACAGAAATGGGTGGGCAGGCGAAAGCCTGGCCCACTCATTTTATTCTTTTTCCGGTCCTGAGACCACTTCCACCACCGTCAGGGTATCCCCCTCCACGGTGAACCGCACGTCCCGGTCTGCGAAGGTCAGACCGTAGCGGCGGTCAGGGTCGCTCTGATAGGCAGGGCGGGGGTCCTGGGCCAGTACGCCGATGACCGCTTCCCGCTTCTCCGGGGGGATGCGCTCCAGCAGCGGTTCCGGGAAATCCACCTCCAGCGTCCGCCGGGCCACCTGGTCGGTGAAGCCCCCGGTGGCCTCCGGGCGGCAGTCGGCATAGGGGAGATAGGGCTTGATGTCCAAAATGGGGGTCCCGTCCATCAGATCGGCCCCGGAGACCACCAGCACCGGGCCTGTCCCCGGGCGGTTCTCCACCGACACCAGCTTCACCACCGACAACCCGATGGGGTTGGGGCGGTAGGGGGAGCGGGTGGCAAAGACCCCCATGGTCTCGTTGCCTCCCAGCCGGGGCGGGCGCACCGTGGGGCTCCACCGGGAACGGACCGCCCTGCTGAACTGCCAGATGAGCCACAGGTGGGAGAACCCCTCGATGCCCCGGAGGGCGTCCGGATTCCGGTACTCCGGCTCAAAGACGATCTCTCCCCGCAGGGCGTCCACCAGGCCGCTCTGCCGGGGGACGCCGAACTTGGTGGAGAAATCCGTGTGGATGCGGGCGATGATTTTGACGGGGAATTCCTCCGCCGATGTCTGCTCCTTCATCTCACTTGCACCCCGGCGCGGCGCAGCCGATCTCCCCGGCGGGGATGGGATACCGCTCGGTAAAGCAGCCGTCGCAGAAGCCGCACTGAGCGTCCGGGGCGATATGGTGCAGCCCCTCCAGGCTCAAAAAGGCCAGGGAATCCGCCCCGGTCATCTCCCGGATCTCCTCCAGGGAGTAGTGACAGGCGATGAGCTTTTCCTTGTCCGGGATGTCGGTGCCAAAGTAGCAGGGGGCGATGAACTCCGGAGAGGACACCCGCATGTGCACCTCCGTGGCCCCCGCCTGGCGGAGCAGGCTGATGATGGCCTTGCAGGTGGTGCCCCGGACAATGGAGTCGTCGATCATGACCACCCGCTTCCCCGCCACCTGGCTCCGGAGGGCGCCCAGCTTGATGCGCACCGCCTGCTCCCGGCTCTGCTGGTTGGGGGTGATGAAGGTCCGGCCGATGTACCGGTTTTTCACAAAGCCCTCCCCGTAGGGAATGCCGGACTCGGCGGCGTAGCCCATGGCGGCGTCCAGGCCGGAGTCGGGCACGCCGATGACCACGTCCGCCTCCACCGGGGACTCTTTAGCCAGAAAACGCCCCGCATTCCGCCGGGCCTCGTGGACCGACTGGCCGCAGATGACGCTGTCCGGACGGGCAAAATAGATGTACTCAAAGATGCACAGATGGCTCATTCCCTGGCAGTTGGTGCGGATGGAACGGACGGTGCAGGCGGACTGACCGTTTTTCTCGTCGGGCGGCTCCACCACCACGATCTCTCCCGGCTCCACCTCCCGGACATACTCCGCCTCCACCCCGTCCAGGGCGCAGGACT
>JAJQHP010000259.1 GCA_021199695.1 Clostridiales bacterium | reverse complement strand
CCTCCCGCCCGTTCCTGCGTCCAGGTGGCGGCCCTGCCCGCCGGGGCGAAGATGGAGATGGAGCTGATCGCCTCCAAATAAGGAAGGCAAATCTTTACCCGTTGTCCCTCCCCTCCGGACGCCGATTCGGAGGGGAATTTTTGCCGCCATACCGTATCGCACAAATTTAGAACCTGTGGATTTTGGTAGACTTGTGCTTTCTTTCTCTTGCGTCCGCCCTTTTGTTATGGTAAACTTAAAAAGCGGCCCGATATGCGGCGGGGACGGCGCCCTGATGTCGAATCCTGCCGGAAGCGGGTGGTGTAAATTTCTTCCGGTTCTTTTCCCCGGCTCTGCTCATAGACTGGGGTGCTGTATTTGGCCTTTGTTGCCGCTGGGTATGGTGATCTTCCTTGGTTTTCTCAAGCCTGCTTTTTGTGTTCGCCTTCCTGCCCTTGAATCTGCTGTGCTACCATCTGGCGCCTGGGATCAGGGCAAAAAATATTGTCATGCTCTGCTTCTCCCTGGTGTTCTACGCCTGGGCGGGGCCGAAATACGTGCTGCTGTTGGTGGGGATGACCCTGGCGGACTGGCTGTTCTGCCTGGGGATGGACCGGGCCGGGAGCGGCTATCAGTTCCGCAGGCTCTGCCTGATCGGCGCGCTGGCGGTCAACCTGGGCCTGCTGTGTATCTTTAAGTATCTGGGCTTCCTTCTGGATACCACCAACGGCTGGTTCGGCTGGCCGGAATCGGTCCCGGAGATCGCGCTGCCCATCGGCATCAGCTTTTATACCTTCCAGCTCATCAGCTATGTGGTAGACGTGTACCGCCGGGAGGTACCGGCCCAGCGGAGCTTTTGGAAGCTGCTGCTCTACGTCAGCCTGTTTCACCAGTGCATTGCCGGCCCCATCGTCCGCTATCAGGACGTGGCGGACGAGATCGACTACCGCACCGTCACCCGCAAGGATATGGCGGAGGGCTCCGCCCGGTTCGTGGTGGGCCTGGCGAAAAAGGCCATGCTGGCCAACCCCTGCGGGAACCTGGCGGACACCTTCCTGGTCTCCTCCTCCGCCACGGCGGCGGAGATGCTGACCACCCTGTCCGGGCGTTCCACCCTCTCCCTGTGGCTGGGGGTGCTGGCCTATACGTTACAGATCTATCTGGATTTCTCCGCATATTCGGACATGGCCATCGGCATGGGGCGGATGATCGGCTTCCACTATCGGGAAAACTTCGATTATCCGTACATTGCAAAATCGGTCACGGAATTCTGGCGGCGGTGGCATATGTCCCTGAGCAGCTTCTTCCGGGATTATGTCTACATCCCCCTGGGGGGCAACCGGTGCAGTACCCTGTGTCATCTGCGGAACATGGCGGTGGTCTGGCTGCTCACCGGCCTGTGGCACGGGGCGGACTGGAATTTTATCCTGTGGGGGCTGTACTACCTCGTCTTCCTGATTTTGGAGAAGTATGTCATGAAGGGCGCCCTGGAGCGGACGCCCGCTCTCCTGCGCCATTGCTATCTGCTGCTGGTGGCGGCGGTGGGCTGGCTCATCTTCCGCACCACTGATCTGCCCAGCCTGTGGGCCGGCCTCAAGGGCCTGGTGGGTATCGGCGTCTCCGCCTACGATCTGGAGACGGTCATCCAGTTGAGAAGTAACTTTGTGTTCCTCATCGTGGCAGTCCTGGCCTGCACCCCTCTGGCCAGGAACCTCTACCGCCGTGCAGACCGGGCGGTGGCGGGTATGCCCATCCTGCAAAGGGCGTGGACGGTGGCCCAGTGCGCCGCCCCGGTGCTGTTGCTCATCCTCTCCACCGCCGCGCTGGTGGGAGACCAGTACAACCCCTTCCTCTATTTCCGTTTTTAAGGTGGTGTAACCATGGCGGACGGCAAACGGCCTTCCCCCTTTCAGGGCCTGAAGCATTTGATCAATCGCATCCAGTGGCGGGCCTATGCCTTTTTCCACCGTTCCCGGCGGGAGCCCTATGCCCTCTATGAGGAGCACGCCCCCCGTAAACGGGCGAGGGGCCTTCGGCCCCGGATCGTCACCTTTGGGGTGGCGCTGGCTGCCTTTACCATTCTGGCCATGATCGTTCCCCTGCGTCCCACCTATTCGGAGCAGGAGCGGCGCAACCTGACGGAGTTCCCGGAGTTCTCTCTCAGCGCCCTGGCGGACGGCAGCTATTTTGACGACATCAGCACCTGGTTTGCGGACACCTTCCCCCTGCGGGATACCTTTCTCACCCTGCAAAACAGCGTGGAACGGCTCTACGGCATCCAGACCCACACCATCACCGGCGAAGTGACCCAGGGGGACGAGATACCGGAGGTCGTCTCTAACGACGGCACCGGGGACGAGGACAGCAGCGGGGAGACTGTCCAGATCGAAGACGATACTCAGACGGTCGGGCCGGAGGACGGCGACACCCAGACCGAAGACGGCGAGGAGACCGCCGATCCCGGCGACGCCGAGGCAATCTCCAACGATGAGACGGACGCGGCGACCGAGGAGGAAGAGGAGGAGCTGGTCGTTCCCGAGCTGGACGACGACGCCGAGGTGGAAAAGCTCAGCGCGGTGCTCACCATCGACAACGCCGGGTATGAGTATTATAACTTCGTCCTCTCCTACGCCGACGAGTACACTGCCGCCATCAACAGCGCGGCGGAGCAGCTGGAGGGCATCTCCAACGTCTACTCCATCATCGTTCCCAACAGCATGGGCATCTGCGTCCCGGAGGATGTCCAGGAGTACGCCAACACCTCCGACCAGGAGGCGGCCATCGAGTATATGAATTCCTGTCTCAGCGACCAGGTGACCGCCATTCCGGTCTATCACACCCTGCTGAAGTACTATCTGGAGGGGGAGTACCTCTACTTCCGCACCGACCATCACTGGACGGCCCTGGGGGCCTACCGGGCCTACGAAAAATTTGCCGAGGCTGCGGGCTTTACTGCTACTCCTCTGGAAAATTATACGGAACACGTCTATGAGGGCTTCCTGGGGACCTTCTACAGCGACACCAATTCGGAGGCCATGGCGGAGACGCCGGATACCGTCTACGCCTATGAAGCTCCCTCCACCAACAATATCCACATCACCAACAGCGAGATGACCAACTGGCTCTATCTGGTCATCGCCAACGTGGACAATTCCTCCGCCGCCAACAAGTACGGCACCTTTATCGGCGGGGACAACGCCTACAGCTATATCGAGAACCCCAACCTGGACGACGGCTCCGCCATCATGCTTATCAAGGAGTCCTACGGCAACGCCTTTGCCCCCTTCCTCATTGAGAACTACCAGTATGTCTATATCATCGACTACCGGTATATCTCTCAGGTGGACAGCCGGGGTATCAAGGAGATGTGCGAGGACCTGAACATCCGGGATGTGCTTTTCCTGAACACCATCTCCACTACCCGGGCGGAGAACCTGATCCAGAAGCTGGCAGCCTTTGTTGGATAAGCTGCCAGGCAAAACGAAAGCTCAGCCCTCACCGCAGGAAATGCGCCGCGGTGAGGGCTGAGCTTATTTATGGTTCAGGTTGGGCGGACAGAGAATCAGTCCACCCACACCTTACCGATGTCGGTGCGGAAGTGCATATCCTTCCACCGGATGGGAGAGGCCGCCTCGTAGGCCCGGGCGACCGCCTGCTTCAGGTCGTCGCCGGTGGCGGTGACTCCCAGCACCCGGCCGCCGTTGGTGGTGTAGACCCCATCGGACAGCCTGGTCCCGGCGTGGAACACGGTGGCCCACTCCGACACCTGCTCCAGGCCGGAGACAGGATAACCCTTCTGGTAGCTCAGAGGATAGCCGCCGGAGGCCAGCACCAGGCAGCAGGCGGCCCCGGATTTCCAGCGGATGTCCATCCGGTCCAGAGTGCCGTCCACGCAGGCCTCAAAAATGTCCATCAGGTCGGTATCCAGCATGGACAGAAGGGGCTGGGTCTCCGGGTCGCCGAACCGGGCGTTGTACTCCACCACCTTGGGGCCGTCGGGGGTCAGCATCAGGCCGAAGTAGAGGACGCCCTTGAAGGGGCGGCCCTCCGCCTTCATAGCCGCCAGGGTGGGCCGGAAGATGGTCTCCTCGCACTGGCGGGCGATCTCCGGGGTGTAGTTGGGAGAGGGGCAGAAGGCGCCCATGCCGCCGGTGTTGGGGCCAAGGTTGCCGTCATAGGCCCGCTTGTGGTCCTGAGAGGACAGCATGGGCACGACAGTCTCCCCGTCGGCAAAGGCCAGCACAGTGACCTCCGGCCCGGTCATGCACTCCTCGATGACCACGGTGGAGCCGGAGGCGCCGAACTTGCCGTTTTCCATCATGTCCCGGACGGCCTGTTTTGCCTCGTCCACGGTGGCGGCCACCGTGACCCCCTTGCCCAGGGCCAGGCCGTCCGCCTTGACCACGATGGGAGCGCCCTCCCGGTCGATGTAAGCCAGGGCCTCGCTCTCGTCGGTAAAGGTCTGATATTTGGCGGTGGGGATGTGATACTTCTTCATCAGCTCCTTGGAAAAGGCCTTGGACGCCTCGATAATGGCGGCGTTGGCCTTAGGACCAAAGGCCCGGATGCCTGCCGCCTCCAGAGCGTCCACCATGCCCAGAGCCAGTGGGTCGTCCGGAGCTACCACCACAAAGTCCATGGCGTTCTCCCTGGCCCAGCTGACCATCCCATCAATGTCTGTCGCCCCGATGGGAACGCAGGTGGCCACCTGGGAGATGCCGCCGTTTCCGGGGGCGCAGTACAGCTCCGTCACCTTGGGGGACTGAGCCAGCTTCCAGCAGATGGCGTGCTCCCGGCCACCACCGCCGACTACCAATACCTTCATCATTCACAGCTCCTTTTTCTTGTGATCACTGTCTTACAGCACGCTGACCTCTCCGGCCAGTACCCGCTTGTAGTCCTCATAGTTTTTCTCCAGCAGGGTGGGGGTGTCCAGCCCATAGGGGCACTTGCC
The DNA here is from genome assembly GCA_021199695.1 of Clostridiales bacterium. Lineage (GTDB taxonomy): Bacteria > Bacillota > Clostridia > Oscillospirales > Oscillospiraceae > Onthomonas. The sequence goes on along the minus strand of JAJQHP010000259.1, from coordinate 527 downwards.
CTTGCACCGGCCGCAGTGGAGACACTGCTCGATGCGCTTCATCTTCTCCTGCCATTCCGGGGTCAGCCAGGACTGGGCGGGGGCCCGCCGGAGCATCAGGGACATCCGGGCGCAGCTGTTGATCTCAATGCCCACCGGACAGGGCATACAGTAGCCGCAGCCCCGGCAGAACTCGCCGCAGAGCTGCTCCCGGTCCCGGTCAATGACTGCCTGCAGCTCCGGCGTCAGGGCAGGGGGGTCGTCGATGTAGGAGAGAAATTCGTCCAGCTCCCGCTCCCGCTGCACTCCCCAGATGGGCAGCACATTGTCAAACTGGGCCTCAAAGGCGTAAGCGGCGGCGGAGTTGGTGATCAGGCCGCCGGAGAGGGCCTTCATGGCGATGAAGCCCATATTCCGCTCCCGGCACAGGGCCACCAGCTCCCGCTCCTGTTCCCCGGAGATGTAGGAGAAGGGGAATTGCAGCGTCTCGTAAAGCCCGGAGGCGATGGCCTCTTTCGCCACCGCCAGGCCGTGGTTGGTGATGCCGA
>JAJQHP010000098.1 GCA_021199695.1 Clostridiales bacterium | reverse complement strand
CCGAAGGTCTCCACCGTCATGTGGCGGATCTTCTGCTCCACCCGGGGCCGGTCGTTCCAGTCCCGCTTGGCGGAGACGATCCGGTCGGCCACCTCCATGCCCTGGATGACCTTGCCGAAGGCGGCGTAGTCCCCGTCCAGATGAGGGGCCTTGTCCACCATAATGAAGAACTGGCTTCCGGCAGAGTCCGGGTCCATGGAGCGGGCCATGGACAGCACCCCCCGGTCGTGGGCCAGGCGGTTGTCAAAGCCGTTGGAGCGGAACTCGCCCTTGATGCTGTAGCCCGGGCCGCCGTAGCCCGCCCCCATGGGGTCGCCGCCCTGGATCATGAAGCCGGGGATGACCCGGTGGAAGATCAGCCCGTCATAAAAGCCGGAGGCTGCCAGGTACAGGAAATTGTTCACCGTGTTGGGGGCGACCTCGGGATAGAGCTCCGCCACCATCTTGCCGCCGCTGGTCATCTCAATGGTGACCTGGGGATTTTGTGCCATTGGAATCGTCTCCTTTTTATGTCTTTGGGCTGTCAATACCGTCCGTGGGACTTCATGACCCGGTCCATCTCCCGCTTGGCGGAGCGCTCCGCCTCGGAGGCCCGCTTGTCGTAGAGCTTTTTGCCCTTGGCCAGTCCCAGCTCCACCTTGACCCGGGAGTCCTTTAAATAGAGGGACAGGGGGATGAGGGCGTAGCCGTCCTGCTGGAGCCGCTGCTGGATGCGGAGGATCTCCCGCTTGTGCATCAGCAGCCGCCGGTCCCGCATGGGCTCCCGGTTGAAGATGTTGCCCTTCTCATAGGGAGATGTGCATGGCGTAGACCATCAGCTCCCCGTTTTTCACCTGGCAGAAGGAGTCCTTCAGGTTCACCTTCCCCGCCCGGACGCTCTTGACCTCGGTGCCGCACAGCTCGATACCGGCCTCGTACCGCTCCTCGATGAAGTAGTCGTGAAACGCCTTCCGGTTCCCGGCGATCTGCTTCGTCCCCTTGTGGATGGGCATGGGACTCCCCTCCTCTCTGTCAGATGTGATATGCTATTACATTATAACACGTCTGTCAAGAGATTTTGCGGGAGATTTCCAATTTTGGCTCCCTACATCAGATTCCGCCAGGTGAGCCGCTCCGCCTCGCTGAGGTGCTGCACCTGGGCCACCAGCTCCCCGTTGGCGGCGGCGTATTCCGGGGTCTCCTGCCACTCCAGCAGCTCCAGCACCTCGTAAAAGCCGGTGTTCACCTCGTCGGTGTAGTCGTGGCGGAGCACCACATAGAGATAGGAGGCGGCGGCCTCCCACTCGTCCTTCGCCGCCCGGGTCAGCTCCTCCGCCCCGTCCCAGTCCCCCGTCTCCGCCAGGGCCTCGGCGTGCTCCAGCTGGGAGGCGAGACGGCCGGAGATGCCCTCCAGCACGGAAATGTTCCACATTCCCGCCCCAAAGAGCAGCAGCAGGATGACTACAGAGATCGACAGCCGCTTCATTGCGTCCCCTCCTTCCGGGCCAGATAGACCCCCATGTTCTCGTCCACCGTCATCAGATAGACCTCCTTGGCCGACGGGACGCCCTGCCGGGACAGCTCCTTCTCCAGCCAGGCCAGGTTCAGCCCCCGCCGCCGGAGATTCTCCCGGCGGACGTGTCCGTCCTCGATGACCGTCAGGGGCAGCCCCGACTCCTCCGGGGCCAGGGAGAGCTGCCGGGCGGTGACAGGCTGTCGGTCGGCATAGAGCAGCACGGAGACCCGGCCGCTGGTCTCCAGAATGGCGTACCGCACCAGAGACAGGTCGGTGACTCCCTGGAGCCGCAGCTCCTCCAGCAGCTCCTCGGGCGTCATGCGGTTGCGGTTCAGCTCCCGCTGGAGGAGCTTTCCCTTCTCCACGAGGATGCTGGGCCGTCCGCAGAGGAGCAGGCGGAGCCTCCGGCTCTTGACGGTGAGGACGGAGAGGATCATGGTCAGGCACAGCAGGGTGATAATGGGGACCACCCCGAAGAGCAGAGGGATACCGAAGTCCTGCATGGGGACGGCGGCCAGGTCGGAGATGAGCATGGCCAGCACCAGCTCTGTCGGCTCCAGCTCCCCCACCTGCTTCTTCCCCATCACCCGAATTCCGGCGATGATGAGCAGATACAGGACCACCGTCCGTATAAAAGCCACGTTCATATACATTTTCTCCCGTATATCATGAATAAAAATACAAAAAGTCAGCCCGCCTTACAAATTTTCACCGTTATTGTGGACAATCGGCGGAAAAATATTCGGCGGAGTTTTGGACAAACCGCAGAAACATTTTTCTTTGCTTGTAAGCCGGGTCGAATTGTGGTATGCTGACACTGCTGTAAATCTGCGATGGGGGTCTGCAATGCTCCCCCTTCGGGAATGAATAAACCAAGAGAGTCAGCCGAACGTCAAGGTGCCCCCTTGCGCGGGGGGATGGCTCTCTTTTTTACAAAGGGCACAACGGCGTGCCTGCGGGCTTCACCGCCCAGAGAGCGGAAAGGTGGATTTGATGCATGAAAGCGACGCTGATCCTGGAAAACGGCGCAGTCTTTGAGGGAGAGAGCATCGGCAGCACGGAGGACGTGGTCTGCGAGATGGTGTTCAACACCTCCATGGTGGGCTATCAGGAGATCCTCACCGACCCGTCCTATGCGGGGCAGGGGGTAGTGATGACCTACCCCCTCATCGGCAACTACGGCACCAACGACGAGGACGACGAGTCGGAGCACCCCTGGGCGGAGGCACTGATCATCCGGCACCTGGCCCCCCGGGGCAGCAACTTCCGCTGCACCAGCACCCTGAACGACTACCTGATCCGCCACGGCATCACCGGCATCCAGGACATCGACACCCGGGCCCTGACCCGTATTCTCCGTATCCAGGGGGTCATGAACGGGGTCATCACCTGCCGGGAGAACTACGACCTGGACGCGCTCATGGAGCAGATGCACGCCTACCGGGTTCAGGGCACAGTGGAGCGGGTCTCCTGCAAGGAGATCACTCACATCCCCGGCGACGGTCCCCGGATCGCCCTCTACGACTTCGGAGAGAAGCGGAACATGGCCAACCGCCTGCTCCACTACGGCTGTGATCTGACCATCTATCCCGCCCACACCCCGGCGGAGACGGTGCTGGCGGAGGGCTATGACGGCATCATGCTCTCCAACGGCCCCGGCGACCCGGCGGACTGCGTGGATATTATCCCCCAGGTGCGCAAGCTCTATGAGTCCGGCACGCCCATCTTCGCCGTCTGTCTGGGCCATCAGCTCATGGCCCTGGCCACCGGCGCCAGGAGCCGGAAGATGCGCTTCGGCCACCGGGGGGCCAACCATCCCGTGAAGGATCTGGCCCGGAACCGGTGCTATATCACCAGCCAGAACCACGGCTATGTCATCGAGGCGGAGTCCATCGACCCGGAGATCGCCGAGATCAGCCACGTCAACGTCAACGACGGCAGTCTGGAAGGCCTGCGGTACAAGCAGAAGCCCGTCTTTACCGTCCAGTTCCACCCGGAGGCCTCCCCCGGCCCGGTGGATACGGACTATCTGTTCCGGTCGTTCCTGGACGTGGTAGAGCAGCAGAAGAAGGAGGCGGAGTGAGATGCCGAAGGACGCAACACTGAAAAAGGTACTGGTCATTGGCTCCGGCCCCATCGTCATTGGACAGGCGGCGGAGTTTGACTACGCCGGGACCCAGGCCTGCCGTGCGCTGAAGGAGGAGGGCCTGGAGGTGGTGCTGGTCAACTCCAACCCCGCCACCATTATGACCGACAAGGACGTGGCTGACCACGTCTATATCGAGCCGCTGAACGTCTACACCCTGGCGGCGGTCATTGAAAAGGAGCGGCCCGACGCCCTGCTCCCCACCCTGGGCGGGCAGATCGGCCTGAACCTGGCCATGAATCTGACGGAGGACGGCACTCTGGAGAAATACGGCGTCCGCCTTCTGGGCACCAGCGCCGACTCCATCCGCAAGGCGGAGGACCGCCAGGGCTTCAAGGACACCATGGAGTCCATCGGTCAGCCCTGCATCGTCTCCAAGGTCGTGACCACGGTGGAGGACGCCGTCAGCTTTACCAACGAGATTGGCTACCCCGTCATCGTCCGCCCGGCCTACACCCTGGGCGGCACCGGCGGCGGCATCGCCTATGACGAGGCCATGCTCCGGGAGATCGCAGACCGGGGCATCTCCCTCTCCCGGGTGGGAGAGGTGCTCATCGAGCGGTGCATCTCCGGCTGGAAGGAGATCGAGTTCGAGGTCATGCGGGACTCTGCGGGCAACGTCATCACCATCTGCTCCATGGAGAACCTGGACCCGGTGGGCGTCCACACGGGAGACTCCATCGTCATCGCCCCCACCCAGACCCTGGCCAACAAGGAGTATCAGATGCTGCGGACGGCGGCCCTGGACATCATCTCCGCCCTGGAGATCGAGGGAGGCTGCAACTGCCAGTTCGCCCTGAATCCGGAGTCCTACGAGTACGCGGTCATCGAGGTGAACCCCCGTGTCAGCCGCTCCTCCGCCCTGGCCTCCAAGGCCACCGGCTACCCCATCGCCAAGGTAGCCGCCAAGATCGCCCTGGGCTACACCCTGGACGAGATCCCCAACGCCGTCACCGGCAAGACCACCGCCTGCTTTGAACCGGCGCTGGATTACTGCGTGCTGAAAATTCCCCGCCTGCCTTTTGACAAGTTCGTCACCGCCAGCCGCACCCTGGGCACCCAGATGAAGGCCACCGGCGAGGTCATGGCCATCGGCAACAGCTTTGCCAACGCCCTGCTCAAGGCCATCCGCTCCCTGGAGCTGAACGTTCACTCCCTGAAGCTGCCCAAGCTCCAGGCCATGAGCACCAAAAAAATCTGGGACAAGCTCTCCGACATCGACGACGAGCGCATCTTCGTTGTGGCGGAGGCCCTGCGCCGGGGCATCACCCCGGAGGAGATCAACCGGATCACCAAGATCGACATCTGGTTCATCGACCGGATCGGCACCATCGTCAAGCTGGAGAACCGCCTCTCCCGGGGCATCCCGGACGCAAAGACCCTCCGTTTTGCCAAGGAGGTGGGCTTTGCCGACTCCTTTATTGCGGAGCTGTGCGGCGTCACCCGAGTGGATATCCGGGAGCTGCGGCGGAAATACGGCATCCAGCCCACCTACAAAATGGTGGACACCTGTGCCGCCGAGTTCGACGCCCAGACCCCCTATTACTATTCCACCTACGACATTGAAAACGAGTCTATTCCCGTGGACAACGGCAAGCGGAAGGTGCTGGTGCTGGGCTCCGGCCCCATCCGCATCGGCCAGGGCATCGAGTTCGACTACTGCTCTGTCCACTCCGTCTGGGCGCTGAAACGGCTGCGCTGCGAGACCATCATTGTCAACAACAACCCGGAGACCGTCTCCACCGACTTCGACATCGCTGACCGGCTCTACTTCGAGCCCCTCACCCCGGAGGACGTGGAGCAGATCGTGGAGCTGGAGAAGCCCTGGGGCGCCGTGGTGCAGTTCGGCGGCCAGACCGCCA
>JAJQHP010000254.1 GCA_021199695.1 Clostridiales bacterium | reverse complement strand
GCCCCTCCAGACGGAACTGAGCGATAAGGGTCTGGACCCGCTCCTGCCTCCGGGCCTTGGGCAGGCGAAGCCCGGAGGCGATGTTCTGGGCCACCGTCATGGTGGGGAACAGGGCGTAGTTCTGGAACAGGTAGCCCACCTGTCGGCTCCTGGGGGGCAGGTTGACCCTTTGGTCACTGTCGTACAGCAGCCGTCTGTCCACCTCGATGCGTCCCCGGTCGGGGGAGACCACCCCGGCAATGGATTTCAGGGTCATACTCTTGCCGCAGCCGGAGGCCCCCAATATGCCGATGCGGGGGCACTGGCTCTCCATGGCGATATTCAGGGAGAAACGGCCCAGCTCCCGCTCCAGGCGCAGAGAAATCGCCATAGTCTACCACCTCTCTCTCGGGGCAGCCGTCCGGCTGGAGAGCAGATTGATCGCCAGGATGAGGACGAAGGCGATGATGATGACCACCGCAACCCAGATGCCCGCCGTCAGGTAATCCCCGTTTTGCAGCACCATGGCGATGCGCTGGGAGATAGTGCCCGTCTTTCCGGCGATGTTGCCCGCCAGCATGGAGGTGGCCCCGTACTCCCCGATGGCCCGGGCGAAGGTGAGCACCGTGCCGGAGGCCACGCCGGGACCGGCGGTGGGGATGACCACCCGCCAGAAGATGGCGGTGTCGCTCATCCCCAGGGTGCGGGCGGCGTGGATCAGGTCCACGTCCACCTGCTCAAAGGCGGCCCGGGTGTTGCGGTACATCAGGGGGAAGGCAATCACCGTGGCGGCGATGACGCAGCCCAGGAAGGTCTGCACCACCTTGATGCCCAGGTATTCGTAGAGAAAGCTGCCGAAGGGGCGGCGGAGGGAGAAGATCAGCAGCAGGAAAAAGCCCGCCACCGTGGGGGGCAGCACCATGGGCAGGGTCAGCAGCCCGTCCAAAACGGCTTTCCACCTCGGGGTGGCGGACATGGCCCGGCGGGCCGCCCACAGCCCCAGAAAGAAGCTGAGAACTGTGGCGGCGGCGCCGGATTCCAGGGTGATCCAGAGGGGCGACCAGTCCAGATGGGAGATGGTCGAGATCAGCTCCTCCATATCAGCGGTTGTCCAGGAACATATAGGTGGTAAAGACCTCCATGGCCTCGTCGGAGGTGATGTAGGTCAGGAACTCCTCGGCGGCGGCGGTCTGCTCCTCAGAGACGGCGGACTCGTCCAGAGGGGCGATCTGAGCCACGGGGTAGATGATGTTGCCGGTCAGATCGGTGGAGACGTGCTCCAGGATCTCGATCCGGTCGATCTCAGAGTAGGCGTCGGAGTAGTAGACAGTGCCCACCTCGTTGGAGCCCTCGGCCACGGCCTGGAGGACGGCGGAGACGTTGGCGCACTCGTTGATCTCCACCCCGCCCAGGGCCTCAGAGACCTCGGCGGTGGTGATGTCAGAGGCGGTCAGGCTGCTGTCCAGCACGCCGGAGGCCTGGAGGGCGGTCCGGGTGTAGCGGCCCACAGGGACGGAGCCGTCCGCCAGCGCGATGGAAGCGGCCTCGCCCAGGTTGTCCAGCCCGGTGACGGTAGTGCCGGAGCCCTGCCAGGTGATGACCACCACCTCATTTTTCAGCAGGTCGGTGCGGGTGCCGTCCACGATGCGGCCCTCTTCCTCCAACTGGTCGATCTCCTTGGTGGAGGCGGAGAAGAAGATGTCGCAGTCATAGCCCTCCTGGATCTGGGTGAGCAGAGTGCCGGAGCTGGCGGCGTTCAGGGTGATAGTGACATTGGGATGCTCCGCCTCATAGTTGGCCTTCAGCTCCTCAAAGGCGTTGTTCAGGGAGGCGGCGATAAACACGTTCAGCGTGACCTCAACGTCGGAGGAGGTGTCCTCAGTTTCCTCTTCGGCGTCGGTGTCCCCGGCTTCTTCGGCGTCGGCCTCCTCCGTCTCTGCGGCGTCGACGTCCTCCGCTTCCTCAGCGGCATCCTCCGTCTCGGTGGCGGAGGTGTCGTCTGTGGTATCAGAGGCGTCCTCTGTGGTGCTGCCGCAGGCGGTCAGAGCGAGGACCATACACAGGGCCATCAGCAGCGCAGTCAGCTTTTTCATTGTTCGTTACCCCTTTTCTTCTTGATTGGAACCGGTAGCGAATGTTTTTTGAAAACAACTCCCGATTTCTGCAAAAAGGGGCTGCCGGTTGGCAGCCCCTCCTGCGTTTGCATTATTTTAACATTTGACAAAAGCCCTGTCCAATTATATTATAGGGTTAAAATGGAAATTACCATAGGTAAAACCTATCAACGAAAGGGGAGAACGCCGATGACGCTGCGGCATCTGCGCATTTTCTGCGCCGTCTGCGAGCGGGGAAGTATGTCCGCCGCCGCCCAGAGCCTGTTTATGGCCCAGCCCTCGGTGAGCCAGGCGATCCGGGAGCTGGAGGAACACTACGGCACGCTGCTGTTCGAACGGCTGGGCCGCAGGCTGGCTCTCACCCCGGCGGGGGAAGGGCTCTACCCAAAGGCGAGGGCCATGGTGGACCAGTTTGACGAGTTGGAGCGGGAGACCGCCCGGGACCGTCAGCCCCAGGTCCTCCGCATCGGGGCCAACCTCACCGTGGGGTGCGCTCTGCTCCACTCCTACCTGAACCAGCTGGAAGCGGAGTATCCCCAGGCGGAGCTGCGGGTCTATGTCAGCCGTTCCTCCGACCTGCTGGCGCGGCTGGAGGGGAATCGGCTGGATGTGGCCCTGACGGAGGCGCTCCCCGGACAGCCCAATTATATCCAGCTCCCCTTCGCCCGGGACCGCATCCTGGCCGCCGCCCACCCGGAGCATCCCATCTTCCGGCACACCCCCGCCACGGCGGAGGAGCTTTCCCGGACCCGGCTGCTCCTCCGGGAGCGGGGCTCCGGAGTGCGGGAGCAGTTCCAACGGCTGATGGAGCAGGCAGGCTGTCCCTGCCAGCCTTACTGGGAGTCGGTGTCCTCCACCGTCCTCATCCGGGCCGCCCGGGAGCAGGAGGGCGTCACCGTCCTGCCCTACCAGCTGGCCCGGGAGGCGCTGGAGGCCCACCCGGACAGCTTCCGGGAGGTACCGGTGGAGGGCCTGGATTTCAGCCGGGAGCTGGTGCTGCTCTATCATCGGGACAAGTATGTCTCCCATCTCATGGAACGGCTGATAAAGCTGGTGACGGAGGATGAGCCATAAAGTAACTGCCGCCCGAAAGCTGGGCGGCAGTTGTGGCAATATGGAGCGGTTTAATTTGTCCCGGCGGCCCGTTTCATGCCCCGGACCCGATGGCTGCCGTGGAGCCAGTCCACCCTGAGGTAATAGATGCCCAGGGTGACGGCGCTGAGCAGCCAGGTCAGGGGATAGACCCAGCTGACGGTGGTAAAGGCCTGGGTGATGGGGACCATGACGGTGAGGAATCCCACCCGGACGAAGCACCAATAGGCCATCATGGTAAACATGGGGACCACCGCCCGTCCGGCCCCCCGTAGAACGGCGGAGACACAGTGGCTGAAGGAGAGCAGGAAATAGAAGGGAGTGCAGATCCTGGCCCACTGAACGCCGTAGGCGATGGCCTCCTCCTCCCGGGTGAAGGCCCCGATGAGTACGGGAATGGTTATGTAGATGATGACGCCCACCACCTCCGCCAGGGCGACGGAACAGAGGATGCCGAAGCGGGAGCCCTTTTTGGCCCGCTCATACTGCCCGGCTCCCAGGTTCTGGCTGACGAAGGTGGTCAGGGCCATGGTAAAGCTGGTGATGGGGATAAAACCGAAGCCGTCGATGCGGGTATAGGCTCCGTAGCCAGCCACCGCCATCTCACCGAAGGCGTTGATGTTGGACTGCACCACCACGTTGCCAATGGAGATGATGGAGTTTTGCAGCCCGGCAGGGAGACCGTTGGAGATGATCTGCTTCAACATATCCCAGTGGAACCGGATCTCCCGGAGCCGGACCTGGTATACCTCCTTCACCCGCACCAGCCGCCACAGACAAAGAAACGCGCTGATGAACTGGGCGAGGATGGTGGCCAGGGCGGCCCCGCCCACTCCCAGATGGAGCACGGCGATCATAATCAGATCCAGTACCACATTCAGGACGGAGGAGATGATGAGGTATTGCAGGGGGTGACGGCTGTCTCCCACCGCCCGCATGATGCCGGTGCAGGTGTTGTAGAATACCATGCCCAGCGCTCCGGCGAAGTAGGTCTGAATATAGGCGGTGGCCTCCTCCAGGACCTCCTCCGGCGTCCCCATCCATTGCAGGATCTGGGGCGCCAGCAGCACGCCGATCACGGTGACTGCCAGGCCGGAGGCAATGCCGAAGGCCAGGGCTGTGTGGACAGCCCGGCGCAGCTCCGTCTCGTCCTCCGCGCCGAAATAGTGGGAGATGACCACTCCCTCGCCGCCGGCGAGACCCATAAAGAAGCCCACCAGCAGAAAGATCAGGCTCCCGGTGGAGCTGACCGCCGCCAGAGAGCTGTTTCCCAGCAGATTGCCCACGATGAGGGAATCCGCCACGTTGTAGAACTGCTGAAACAGATAGCCCAGAAAGATGGGGAATGCGAAGGTGACGATCTTGCGGCCAATGGGGCCGGAGGTCATCAGGTCGGATGATTTTGACGCAGCCACGAAACTGTCTCCTCTCTCGCTCAGATGGGGAGCGCAGCTGTCAGCGCCGCCCTCCCCGCTGTGACCCGCCATGGGTCGAAAACCAATTTGCGTCATGATACCGGCAAGGCCCTGGGGCAGCTCACCGGTTTGCGTCATATCATAGCAAAGAAAATCAGCGTTGTCAACGGCTTGTCTCTGACTGGGGGACACCGCCGCGACACACGGAATTTTCTCTCTGTTCCCGCTTGACATTGTCCAAAGAGATGCTATAATATCGTTAACTGAACATCGTCCATGAAACCGTTGAAGTGGAGATAATGGCAGGATACGCGTTTACAGAGAGCCGGGGCGCTGAAAATCCGGCAGCAGACGGCCTGTCAAATGGACCACGGAGGGCACGGCGAACCGCCCGGGAGGGCGCAGTATCCCGTGACGTGAGGGCATACGTAAATTGCCGGAAATGTGTTTGCATTTCGCAAAGTGCGCAGAATTTCTGCGAAACAAGGTGGCACCGCGGTACATCCGTCCTTGACTGAGCAACAGTCATGGGCGGTTTTCATTTTTCCCGGGGCGCAGCCGCCCCCACCTCTTTCTCAGGAGATGATGTCATGGAAAAACGCTACTATCCTACCCTGGAGCAGGCCCGGCAGTACGAGGCGGATTATCGCACCGTCCCTGTCACCCGCACCATTCTCTCCGACCGCTGCACCACCATCGAGACCCTGCGCATCCTGAAATCCGTCAGCCGCCACTGCTTCCTGCTGGAGAGCCTGGAGGACTCCGGCCGCTGGGGACGGTACACCTTCCTGGGGCTATCAGCCCCGGCTGGAGTTCACCTGTCAGGACGGGGTGGTCCGCGTGCGCAACGGGTTCGAGATGAAGGTGGAGACCCGGAACCCCGGGGAGATCATCCGTCAGATCGTCCGGGACAACCGCAGCCCGAAGATTCCCGGCCTGCCCC
>JAJQHP010000102.1 GCA_021199695.1 Clostridiales bacterium | reverse complement strand
CACCTACAAGGAGCTGATCCGCAATATGTCCACCAAGACCCGGCCGGAGGGGGGGTGCGCTGCCCCTGGTGCTGGACCGGTGGATCAGCGGCGTGCAGAGCGGCGTGGCGATGGAGTCCGGACTGGACTTCGATTCCCCGGAATTTGCGCAGCTGGTGCAGCAGAAGATCTTCTCCGTCATTCGAGACCTGAACGGTATGGTCCACGGATTTGACTTTGCCCGTCTTCTGACTCTCTATTACCAGGCATATCTCAACGGCGACGAGGATACCAAGGCCAAGGTCATCCGCTGGTTCCGGGGGGAGTATGTGACCAAAACCGAGGCGAAGCAGGAGCTGGGGGTCAACGTCATCATCACCGACGACGACTGGTATGAGTATATCAAAATTTTCGCCGTCTTTCTGAAAAATGCGGGCTATGCCGGGATGCTGGTGCTCATCGACGAGCTGGTGAACATCTATAAAATCCCCAATTCTATTACCCGTCAGTATAACTACGAGAAGATACTGACCATGTACAACGATACCCTCCAGGGCAAGGCGAAGTATTTCGGCATTATCCTCTGCGGCACGCCCCAATGCATTGAGGACACCCGGAGAGGCATTTACAGCTATGAGGCCCTGCGCTCCCGTCTGACAGAGGGACGCTTTTCCAAGGCAGGCGCTCAGGATATGCTGGCCCCTATTATCAAGCTGGTCCCCCTGACCAATGAGGAGATGCTAATCTTGGTGGAGAAGCTGGCGGACATCCACGCACAGCTGTTCGGCTATCAGCAGCATCTGACCCAGGACGACCTGATCACCTTTATCCAGATCGAATACAGCCGGGTAGGGGCGGACTCCCATATCACGCCCAGAGAGATCATCCGGGACTTTATCGAGCTGCTGGACATTCTGTACCAGAATCCCAGGCTGGATGTGGCAGAGCTGATGGGTTCGGCGGACTTCTCCTATGCAAAGACGCCCCTGGAGGAGCAGGCGGCGGACAGCCTGGGTGAGTATGCGGAGTTTGAGCTGTAAGGGGGCAGCGGCAGATGAGTACCTTTGACCGTTATGCTCCCTTTATTCAGGACTATATCTATCAAAACGGCTGGGAAAATCTGCGCGCCGTCCAGGCTGCCGCGGCGGACGTCATCTTCAACACGGAGGACAATCTGCTGTTGACGGCCTCTACCGCATCGGGCAAGACGGAGGCCGCCTTTTTCCCCATCCTCACCCTGTTCACAGAGGATATGCCCGCCTCGGTGGGCGCCATCTATATCGGCCCGCTGAAGGCCCTGATCAACGACCAGTTCTCCCGGCTCAACGACCTGTGCCGGGAGGCCAACATCCCGGTGTGGCACTGGCACGGGGACGTATCCGCCTCCCACAAAAACAAGATGATGAAGCACCCCTCCGGCATCCTGCAGATCACGCCGGAGAGTTTGGAGGCCATGCTGCTGCACAGGCACGCCGCCATCGGCAAGCTGTTCGGTGATCTCCGCTTTATCGTGATCGACGAGCTGCACTCTCTCATGCGGGGAGATCGGGGCGGGCAGACCCTGTGCCTGATTCAGCGCCTCTGCCGCCTGGCCGGGGTGAATCCCCGGCGAATCGGCCTCTCCGCCACCATCGGTGACCCCAGGGACGCCTGTGAATTTCTCTCCGCCGGGACAGGACGGGCCACCGTTGTCCCCAGGCTGCCCCAGGGAGGCGTGAAGTGGCGGCTCTCCATGGAGCATTTCTACACCTATCCGCCCACCAATCCCGGGGCGCCCACCAAAATCCACGGCCAGCCCCCCGCGCCCGCTCTGCCCACGGACGACGCCCTGGCCCCAAAGACCGACACCGCCCCCAAGGAGGCGGACCCCGGCATCGGCTATATCTTTGAGCACACCAGAGGCAAGAAGTGCCTGGTGTTCGTCAACTCCCGGGAGGAGTGCGAGGCGGTCACCACCACTCTGCGGCAATACTGCGAAGCGCAGCACGAGCCGGACCGGTTCCTGATCCACCATGGCAACCTGTCGGAATCCTACCGGGAGACGGCGGAGGCGGTGATGAAAGACGAGGAGCAGTTCCAGACCACCGTGACCACAGCTACCCTGGAGCTGGGCATCGACATCGGCAGGCTGGAGCGGGCCTTTCAAATCGACGCGCCCTTCACCGTCTCCTCCTTTCTCCAGCGCATGGGGCGCACCGGACGGCGGGAGCTGCCTCCGGAGATGTGGTTCGTCATGCGGGAGGAGCCGCCGGAGCCGAGGGCGCTGCTGCCCGTCACCATCCCGTGGAAGCTGATTCAGGGCATCGCCCTGGTGCAGCTGTATCTGGAGAACCGCTGGGTGGAGCCGCCGAAGCTGGACGCCCTGCCCTATAGCCTGCTGTACCACCAGACCATGAGCACCCTGGCCTCCTGCGGGGAGATGACTCCGGCAGAGCTGGCCTCCCGCATCCTGACCCTGCGGTATTTTCGGCAGGTGACCCAGGAGGATTTCAAGTGTCTTCTGCGGCATCTGCTGGAGACAGGGCACATCCAGCGGACGGAGGCCGGAGGCCTCATCGTAGGTCTGGCCGGAGAACGGGTCGTCAACAATTATAAGTTCTACGCTGTGTTCCAGGAGAATGAGGAATACACCGTCCGGGCCGGCTCCGAAGAGCTGGGCACCGTTGTAAAGCCCCCTCCCGCCGGGGAGAAGATCGCCATCGCCGGTCATGTCTGGCTGGTGGACGAGGTGGATCACAAGCGGCACATGGTCTACTGCGAGCAGATCAAGGGAAAGGTCCCCGCCTACTTTGGGGAGGTCCCCGGCGACATCCATACCAAAATTCTGGAGCGGATGCTGGGGGTACTCTGCGAGGAGAAGTCCTATCCCTATCTCATGAAAAACGGTGCGGTAAGGCTGGCGGAGGCCCGCACCGCCGCCAAAAATGCGGGACTGGCCGGAAAAAACCTCATTTGTCTCGGCGGAAATATGTACTGTCTGTTTCCCTGGCTGGGCACCTACGCCTTTCTCGCGCTGGAGCGTTTTTTGAAGCTCCGGTGCGGCAATCGGCTGGGGATCAAGGGCCTGGACACCTCCCGTCCCTACTTCATCCAGTTCGTCATGACGGTTTCTGAGCGGGCGTTCTGGGAGATCCTTGCGGAGGAGCTGCGGATGCCCATCGACCCCATGAGCCTGATCTACCCCGGTGAGGTGCCGCTCTTCGACAAGTACGACGAGTACCTGCCGGAGGAGCTGGTAAAAAAGGGCTTCGCCTGCGGGGTGCTGGATGTGGATGGAATGAGGGAGAAAATGCTCCGTCTCTGCCAGAGGGCTCTGTCCGGAACAACAGAGCCGTAAAGCCGTAAATATGAAAAGAGCACCGCGGCTGCGGTGCTCTTTGAGACTGTCAAAAAAAAGCTTGAGACTTCCGCAATAGAGCAGCGGGGGTGGGTCGGAGGGGGCAAAAAGCCCCCTTCGCGTGCAATAAGAAACGATTTTTAGAACTTTTTCAAAGTTCAAAAATCGTACTCAGCGTGGCAAAAAGGATTTTTGACACGCTGAAAGAGCACCGCGGCTGCGGTGCTCTTTGTCTTGCTTGTCGCTTATCAGCGGTCCAGGCCGTTGGCCAGCAGTTCTACCAGACTGTCCACTGCCTCCGCCTCGTCAACGCCGTCAGCGATCAGATTGATCTTCGTCCCCTGAACGACCCCCAGAGAGAGGACGCCCAGCAGGCTTTTAGCGTTGATGCGGCGCTCATCCTTCTCCATCCAGATGGAGCACTTGAATTCGTTGGCCTTCTGGATAAAGAACGTGGCCGGGCGGGCGTACAGACCCACCTGGTTGTTGACTACAGCTTCTTTCACGGTCATGAGTGATTCCCCCAACGTAGTCGAATGATGCTAACATCATAGCAGATTGCCCTCCGCCCCGTCAACGGCATTTTCACTAAATTTCCCCGCTCTTTTATTCGGAAAAGACGTTTTTTCGGTGTATAGACAGTCATGTCGTTCGGTTTTTGGCGAAACAGTCGGGTTTCTCTCTACCTTTTCCGCAAAACCGGGGAGGGGTTGAGCGCTGCCGACAGACAGCGAATTCGCCGGGAGATTTTCACTGAATGATAGTGCCTGCCGCTCTCCCTCAGTCAGCTTCGCTGACAGCTCCCTCAAGGAGGGAGCCAGGGTTTGCGCAGCTTCTTGGCTCCCTCTTTGAGGCAGGGAGCGAAGCGGAAGTGCCGCTTGACGGCAGAGCTGGCTGCCCGTAGGGCAGACTGAGGGAGTGCGGCAGGCACCATCGAAATGCTGAAAGCTTCCGGCGAATTCGTACCGGCTTTCTACAAATCCGCCAGGGGTTCTCATTTCAGCTCCACAATCGTCACGCCGTTTTCCCCCTCGCCGTAGCGGCCGGAGCGGAAGCTCTTGACATATTTGCAGGTGCGCAGGTGCTGCTGCACCGCCTGGCGCAGGGCGCCGGTGCCCTTGCCGTGGATGATGGTCACCGTCTGGAGCCGGGCCATCACCGCGTCGTCCAGGAACCGATCGATGACCCCCTCGCACTCGTCGGTCATCATGCCCCGGATGTCCAGCTCCGGGCTGGCCCCGGCGGAGCGGATCTGCCGCTGGACCCGGCCCGCCATCTTCTGGGTCTGGGCCCTGCCGTTGGTCTTTTGCACCTCAATGACCCGGACCTCCTCCTGTTTGGCAGTGACGTTGAGGATGCCCGCCTGGAGACGGAGGGTGCCGTCCTTGTTCACCGACACCACCTGTGCCCGGGTGCCCACCCGGAGCAGCTCCACCGTATCCCCCGGCTCCGCAGGCCGGGTGGGAGGCGGGGTCTCCTCCGCCTGGGTGCGGGAGAGCCGCTCCGCCGCCTGGTTCAGGCTGCGCCGCAGGTCTGCCCTGCGCTGGTTCTCATCTGCCGCGGCTTCCCCCTTCTGCTGACGCTTCTTCATCTCGTCCAGCTGGTTGAACACCTGGTTGGACACGGTACGGGCCTCCTGGAGGATGCTCTCCGCCTCCTTCCGGGCGGCCTCCGTGACCTTGAGCCGCTGGTTCTCCAGCTGCCGCCGCAGCTCCGCCGACTGGGCGGCGTCCGCCTGGGCCTGGGCGCGGAGGCGCTGGGCCTCCTCCTTCGCCTGCTCCATCTCCTGACGCTGGCGCTCCAGCCGGGCCAGCACATCCTCAAACTGGACGTTCTGGCGGTCGATGCGCTCGCCGGCGTGCTGAATGATATGCTCCGGCATCCCCAGCCGCCGGGAGATGGCGAAGGCGTTGGACTTGCCGGGTATTCCGATGAGCAGCCGGTAGGTGGGCTGCAAGGTCTCCACGTTGAACTCGCAGGAGGCGTTTTCCACCCCCGGTTCCATCATGGCGTAGGTTTTCAGCTCGGCATAGTGGGTGGTGGCCGCCACCTTTGCCCCCAGGCTCCGGGCCTCCTCGATGACTGCCACTGCCAAGGCGGCCCCCTCCACCGGGTCGGTGCCCGCCCCCAGCTCGTCAAAGAGGACCAGGGTGTCCTCCCCCAGCTCGTCCAGGAAACCTACGATGTTGGTGATGTGAGACGAGAAGGTGGAGAGAGCCTGCTCGATGGACTGCTCGT
>JAJQHP010000031.1 GCA_021199695.1 Clostridiales bacterium | reverse complement strand
GCGGCAACCTGAGCATCACCTCCGCCTGCGAGAGCCCCGCCAACCTGCTCAAGTTCTTCGACCAGTGGTATGCCGGTGAGAACGTCATGCAGCTCCAGTACGGCCCCATCGGCGTCTACTTCACCGAGCAGGACGAGACCGGCAAGTGGCTGTCCATCACCGACGAGGAGGCCCAGGAGCTCTACGGCAAGTCCGCCGGTGAGGTGAAGGGCCAGTACGAGGTCTACGGCCCCAAGCTGATCCTCAGCAGCTACTATGACGAGTACTTCTACATGGAGGACCGGGCCATCGAGCGGCTCACCGACCTGTATGAGTACTGGATGCCCTACGTTACCGACACCTCCGTCTTCCCTGTGGACTGCGTCTACACCCAGGAGGAGCTGGACGTCATCGACCGCTACAAGGCTGACTTCGAGAGCGCCGTGGCCGAGCAGGAGGGCCTGTGGATCAAGAACGGCGGCCCCACCGACGAGGAGTGGGAGGCCTATAAGGAGATGCTGGTCAACAACTGCGGCATGAACGAGCTGCTCCAGGTCTACTCCGACGCCTACGCCCGTTACGCTGCACAGGAGTAAGCTGTCTCTGCATGATTTCCCCCAAGTGATTTCCCCAAGACCCAGCCGGGCGAACCCTGTTCGCCCGGCCGTGGTCAAAGCAGCGGAAGCGTTCCGCTGTTTTGACCATGAGCAACATCAACCGTCTGGAGGTTACTCACTATGACAAGCGAAAAACTGCAAAAGGCCCGGGAGTATGAGGCGCAGTATGCCCCGTTTATTCCCTGCACCGATCGCCCGGCCTTTCATCTCAGCCCCTGTATCGGCTGGATGAACGATCCAAACGGCTTTTCCTACTACAAGGGGCAGTACCATCTGTTCTATCAGTACCATCCCTACAGCACCAACTGGGGCCCTATGCACTGGGGCCACGCCACCAGCCCCGATCTGCTCCGGTGGACCTATCAGCCCTGTGCTCTGGCCCCGGACCAGCCCTATGACGACGGCGGGTGCTTCTCCGGCAGCGCAGTGGAGCTGCCCGACGGCCGCCAGCTGCTGCTCTACACCGGGGTCCAGCGCCGCTGCCGGGAGGACGGGGTGCGCCAGGACATCCAGACCCAGTGCGTGGCTGTGGGAGACGGACTGAACTACGAAAAGCTGGACGTGAACCCGGTGCTGGACGAGAGCGACCTCCCCGCCGGGGGCAGTCCCTTCGACTTCCGGGACCCGAAGATCTGGCAGGAGAAGGACGGCAGCTATGCCTGCGTGGTGGGCAACCGCCCCGCCGACGGCAGCGGCTCCCTGCTGCTGTACCGGTCGGAGGACGCCCTTCACTGGCATTTTGACACCATCATTGACCAGTGCTACAACGAGTTCGGCAAGATGTGGGAGTGTCCGGACTTCTTCCCCCTGGACGGGAAATGGGTGGTGCTCACCAGCCCCCAGGACATGAGCGTCAGCGGCCTGGAGTTCCACAACGGCAACGGCACCCTCTGCATCATCGGCAGCTATGACCGGGAGAGCGGCCACTTCGAGCGGGAGCGGCTGCAATCCATCGACTACGGCATCGACTTCTACGCCACCCAGACCATCGAGAGCCCGGACGGGCGGCGGATCATGGTGGCCTGGATGCAGAACTGGGACGCCTGCGCCCTGCCCAACCGGGACCAGCGCTGGTTCGGCCAGATGGCTCTGCCCAGAGAGCTGAGCATCCGCAACGGGCGGCTCATCCAAAACCCCATCCGGGAGCTGGAGCAGCTCCGGGGCCGCCGGGTCTGGCACCAGGGCATCGTCTGCGAGGAGGCCACCCTCCGGGGGGTGTACGGCAGAATGCTGGACATGACGGTGTCCCTCCAGCCCATCGCCGGGGACGTGTACCAGTGCTTTAAGCTGCGGGTGGCCAAGGGCAGCCAACACTACACCATGATTACGTACAAGCCCCGCACCTCCATCCTCCGCATCGACCGGAGCAACTCCGGCTCCTGCCGGGACCTGGTCCACGAGCGGAAATGCCTGGTGCGCAACCAGGGCGGGGCGCTGAAGCTCCGGGTGATCCTGGACCGCTTCAGCATCGAGCTGTTCGTCAACGACGGGGAACAGGCTCTGAGCACCACCATCTACACCCCTCTGACCGCCGACGGCATCAGCTTTGAGTGCCAGGGCCAGGTCATGATCGAGGTGGAGAAATACGACCTGCTGACCGGGAAAGGGGAGAGCGAGTATGTATGATGTGACCGCGCTGGGGGAGCTGCTCATCGACTTCGCCTGCAAGAGCACGGACGGGGCGGGCTATCCCACCATGGCCGCCAACCCAGGCGGCGCGCCGGGCAACCTGCTGGCCGCCCTCAACGCCTACGGCTGTAAGACCGCCATGCTGGGCAAGGTGGGAGACGACGCCTTCGGCCATCTGCTGCTGGGCACGCTGGACGATGCCGGAATCGAGACGAAGGGCATCCGGGTGGACGACTCGGTGTTCACCACCCTGGCCTTTGTCACCTTTGACCGGACGGGCAACCGGCATTTCAGCTTCGCCCGGAAGCCGGGAGCGGACACCTGCCTCCGGTTTGAGGAGTTGGACCTGTCCCTCATCGATGACTGCCGGGATTTCCACTTCGGGACCCTCAGTCTCACCGATGAGCCGGTGCGCACCGCCACCCAGAAGGCGGTGGCCTATGCCAAAGCCCGGGGCAAGCTCATCTCCTTTGACCCCAACCTCCGCAAGCCCCTGTGGGCCGACCTGGAGGAGGCGAGAGCGCAGATTCTCTGGGGGCTGCATCAGGCGGACATCGTGAAAATCAGCGACGAGGAGACGGCGTTTCTCTGGGGATGCACTCCGGAGGAGGCGGCGGAGCGGCTTCACCGGGAGTTCGGTGTGGCTGTGGCCTTTATCACCCTGGGGCCGGAGGGCTGTCTCTACAGCGGCAACGGATGCCAGGGACGGGTGGACACCCCCTCCGGCATCCAGGTGCGGGACACCACCGGGGCCGGGGACATCTTCGGCGGCAGCGTCCTCAGCCGTCTGCTGTCGATGCACAAGCCTCTGGAGGAGCTCACCGACGGAGAGCTGCGGGACGCCACCCGGTTTGCCTGCTGCGCCGCCAGTCTGTCCACCCAGAGCTACGGCGGTATCTCCAGCGTACAGCCTATAGAGGCGGTACTACAATTAGCCGGATTGTGAGGAGGAATGTTGTGATGAAAAAGAGAGTTTGGACCCTCTGCCTGCTGGCCTGCTTCCTGTTTGTGACCGCCATGAGCGGCTGCAGCGGGGAGACCGGGGAGAGCGGGGGAGACCAGTCCGGGGACAGCACCGTTCAGGCGGAGGAAAACCTGCTGCTCTACCTCCCCTTTGACGAGGGGACGGGGACGGCGATCACCGACGCCAGCGGCAACCTGCCGGAGGGGGAGCTGAGCTATACCTACACCAACGCCCTCTACATGGACAGCCAGGACCCCCAGTGGCGGACGGACGGCGTCTCCGGCGGCTCCCTGCTGTTTGACGGCAACTCCACCTGCATCTCCTACAGCAAGAACGACATCCAGGTGGAGGGGTCTGTCTTTTCCGTCAGCGTGTGGTTTGCCCCCCGCACCTTCGAGTGGGACGACCCCTACGCCGAGGAGAACGGCACCCAGGCGCTGACGGGCATCGTCTCCCAGTGCTCCAAGGACAGCTGCACGGGCTTCCAGCTGGGCTATCAGCGGTACGGCAAGCTCTGCTTCGAGGTGGGCACCGGGGAGGAGTGGCTGACCCTATGGGGAGACGCCAACCTGGAGAAGTATGAGTGGAACTGCGTCACGGCGGTATTCGACGGGGAGAACGGCCAGATGAGCCTGTATCTCAACGGCGCGTGCGTGGGCAGCATGGAGATCGCCCAGGGCAGCGCCATCGCCCCGGCCAATCAGCAGCTGCTGGTGGGCCGCAGCTGCGAGGCCTCCCGCCTGGGCGTGGGCTACATCAATATGTGCAGCGGCCTGATGGACGAGCTGAAGCTGTACAATGAGGCCCTCTCCGCCGAGACGGTGGCCGAGGCCTATGGAGCCGTCACCGTGCCGGAGATCGACTTCGACGCCATCTGGCTGCAAAACATCCTCACCGAGGACGAGTATAAGCCCCAGTACCACGGCGGCCCCTATCAGTACTGGATGAACGAACCCCATTCCCCGGTCTATTATAACGGCAAGTATCACCTGTTCTTCCAGCAGAACATGAGCGGCACCTACTGGCGCAACATCTGCTGGGGCCACCTGGTCAGCGACGACATGGTGAACTGGACCCCGGTGGAGGAGGCCATCGTTCCCACAGAGGATTCCGTGGTGCCGGACGGCGTGTGGTCGGGCAATGCGGCCTATGACATCAACGGCGTGCCCCTGTTGTTCTTCACGGCGGGCAACGACGCCTATGCCACCGACGGCCTGATCTCCAACCAGAACATCGGCGTGGCCTATCCCGCCGACCTGTCCGACCCGGACCTGGTGGAGTGGGTCATCTATGACGAGCTGGCCGTGGTGCAGGAGGAGGGCCAGGGCCGGGCCGGCGAGTTCCGGGACCCCTATGTCTGGGAGCATGAGGGCGCATGGTATATGCTCATCTGCTCCGGCAGCAGCACCTCCAACGGCGGCAGCGCCCTGCTCTACAAGACGGAGACGCTGGAGCTGCTGTCGGACGGCGCCATCGACATGGACTGGCAGTATATCGGCCCCATCTATGAGATGGAAAACCAGAGCATGACCTACGGCACCAGCTGGGAGCTGCCCATCCTGCTCACCCTGTCCAACGAGGACGGCACCGTGACCAAGGACGTGTTTATCATCTCTCCCGCGCCTGCGTCCTCTGCGGACAACAAGGTGTACTATTTCATCGGCACCTTTGACTACGAGACCGGCACCTTCACCCCGGACGAGGCCTATGCCGACGGCCCGGCCATCCTGGACTACGGCGACAACGTGTTCACCGGCCCCAGCGCCTATGTGGACGCCGAGACCGGGGAGACCTACCTGTTTTCCATCATGCAGGATCAGCGCTCGGTGGCAGAGCAGGGGGCCGCAGGCTGGGCCCATAACGTGGGACTGGCCCGCCAGATCTGGCTCAACGACGACGGCTCCGACCTGAAGGTTTCCCCCACCGACGCCCTCCACGACCTGGAGACGGAGGTGCTCATCGACGAGACCGACCTGACGGCAGAGGAGGCCAACGCCCTGCTCCAGGAGATCAACGGCGATATGCTCTATATCCGTGTGACCTTCACCGATATCCAGGCGGAGAAGTTCGGCATCGACCTGCTGGAGAGCGAGGACGGCCGGGATGTGACCGACTTCTACTATTCTACCGGCGACAGCACCATCCACGGGGAGACGGCCAACCGGGGCGACGGGTCCACCACCGGCTTTGTCTCCGGCGCGCTGGAGCTGGAGGACGGCAGACTGACCATGGAGATCTATCTGGACCGGTCGCTGGTGGAGGCGTTCTTTAACGACACCAAGGCCATCTCCATGCGGGCCTACCCGGAGGGGGAGGATTCCGACGGCCTGTCCCTCTTTGCCGAGGGCGGCGACGTTCCGGTGCCGG
>JAJQHP010000190.1 GCA_021199695.1 Clostridiales bacterium | reverse complement strand
GGGCAGGACGGTCCGGTTAAGGTAATACTGCTTGACCAGAGTGGAGACGATCTCTCCGCTGTCCTCCTCCATAGGGGTGGGCATGAGCTGGGTGTCCCGGTCGGCCAGCGCCCCCTCCAGAAAGTGAAGCACCACAAAACAGCTCTTGGCCTCGCCCCGGTAAAAGCCCGCCACGTCGGTATCCGCCCGGGAGGAGGCCACCACCCGCTGCTTCGTCCCCAGCAGCTCGATGGCCTGGAGCCGGTCCCGCAGCTCCGCCGCCGCCTCGAACCGCAGCTCCTCCGACGCCCGGAGCATCTCCCGCTTCAGCTCCTGCTCCACCTGGGTGAATTTCCCCTCCAGCAGCCGCTCGGCCTGGTAGATGCGCTCCTGATAGTCCGCCTGGGTCAGTCTGCCCTGGCACCAGCCGTCGCAGATGCCCAGGTGATGGTTCAGGCAGGGCCGCTCCTTGCCGATGTCCCGGGGAAACTGCTTCCGGCAGGTGGGCAGGCGCAGGGCGTTGCAGATGGCCTTGATGCTCTCTGCGGTGGCGCTGCGCCCCCCGTAGGGGCCGAAATACTTTGCCCCGTCCTTGGCCGGTTTGGAGGCCAGGGAAAAGCGGGGATACTCCTCGTTGGACAGGCGGATATAGGGATATCCCTTGTCGTCCTTGAGGAGAATGTTGTACCGGGGCTTGTGGCGCTTGATGAGGGAGTTTTCCAGCACCAGTGCCTCGAACTCGCTGGAAGCCAGAAGATAGTCAAAGTGGTCGATCTGGGCCACCATGGCCCGGGTCTTGGGGGTGTGGCTGGCGAGATCTGCAAAATACTGGCTCACCCGATTGCGCAGTGCCCGGGACTTGCCCACATAGATGACCTCCCCGGCGGCGTCCATCATGATATACACCCCCGGCTCCAGGGGCAGGGAATGGGCCTTCTGCCGCAGCTCGTCCTTGGTCAACTCCCTCGCTCCCCTTCCTGAATCATTTTTTGTTTTCTATGCGTTGATTGCGAAGCGGCCCTCTGCCGGAGTCAGATCCGTTTCCCGGCGCGGACGGCTTCTCATTCCTGTTCTGACAGAAATCCCGCACTCCGAAGCAGCCAGAGGACCTTGTCCCTCACCCAGTACACCGCCGTTCGGATGCCGTCCACCATGACGTTGGCGGAGAGAGACACCTCAAAGGCCAGGAGGACAAACACTACCAGCACCAGCCAGGCCCCGTCGCTCATGATGGACAGATCCAGAGAGAAGATGGGACGGAGGAAGAGGACGCAGAAGGCGAAGGCGACCACGCAGAAGATCATCAGCGCCTTGCGCAGAGGGTTATAGGGCCGACAGGTCCGATGGACCATGAGCAGGCCCACCACCGCCACCACCAGGGTACAGATGGTGCTCAGTTCTTCATCGCTCAGGCCAAAGACGGTGTAAAACAGCACTACGCCGATGCTCAACGCCAGGTCGCTGATGGCAGAGGGCAGCGCCCGATAGACCACATTGGGCAGGAAACGTCCCTGGATGCGGCTGTGGTTCGGCTCCATGGCCAGGATGAAGGAGGGCAGGCCGATGGTGATGGCGCTGACCAGGCTCATCTGAGAGGCGGAGAAGGGGTAGGTGAAGGTAAAAATGAGAGAAATCGCCGCCAGACACAGGGAAAAGATATTCTTCACCAGGTACAGGCTGGCGGAGCGCTCGATATTGTTGATGACCCGGCGGCCTTCTCCCACCACCGAGGGCATGGCGGAGAAATCCGAGTCCATCAGGACGATGTGGCTGACCTGACAGGCCGCCTGGCTGCCGGAGGCCATTGCCACGGAGCAGTCCGCCTCCTTCAGCGCCAGCACGTCGTTGACCCCGTCTCCCGTCATGGCGACGGTGTGGCCTGCCTGGTGCATGGCCCGGACCAGCTTTCGCTTCTGCTCCGGGGTCACCCGGCCAAAGACGGTATAGGTCTCCGCCGCCTGGGCCAGCTCCTCGTCGGTGCGCAGCGTCCGGGCGTCCACATATTGCTCTGCGTTGGGGATCTCCGCCCGGAGGGCCACCTCGGAGACAGTAACGGGGCTGTCCCCGGAGATGACCTTCACCGCCACTCCCTGCTCCCGGAAATACTGGAAGGTGGCCGGGGCCTCCTCCCGTATCTTGTTGGTCAGCAGCACCAGGCCCAGAGGAGTGATCTCTCCGGTCAGCTCACTCCCGTCCACTGCGCCCTCATAGCCCGCCAACAGCAGTACCCGGCAGCCCAAGCGGGAGTATTCCTCCACATCCTCCCGGTAATCGCCGTACCGCTCCCCCAACAGGTTCTCCGGCGCGCCCAGCAGATAGGAGCCGCCCCGGGCAAAGGACACCCCGCCATACTTCCGGGCAGAAGTGAACGGCAGAGCTCTGGTCACCGCCCGCCGGGAGTGTTTGCCGTTGAAATAGCGTTTCAGGGCGGCCATCGTCTCGTTGTCGTTCTGCATGGCGAACACATAGTCCGCCAGAATGTCCCGCAGCTCGTCCTCGCTGGCATTGGCGTTGTCCAGCGTCACCAGATCCTTGACCACCATTTTCGGTTCGGTGATAGTGCCCGTCTTGTCCACACAGAGCACGTCCACCCGGGCCAGCGTCTCGATGCAGCCCATCTCGTGGACCAGGGTCTTGCGTCGCGCCAGACGGAGCACGCCCGCCATCAGGGCCACGGAGGTCAGCAGGTACAGCCCCTCCGGGATCATGCCGATCAGGCTGGCTACAGTGGACACCACCCCGTCCCGGATGGGATTTTCCAAAAGGACGATCTCCTTGACCGCCATGGCGATACCCAGAGGGATGATGGCAATGCCGATGACCATGACCAGCTTGTTCAGGGAGCGCATCATCTCCGAGCGGGGCTGCTGCTTGGCCTGTCTGGCCTGGAGGGTCAGCCTGGACATATAGGAGTCCCGGCCCACGGCGGTCAGCCGGGCACGGCACTCCCCGGAGACCAGGAAGGAGCCGGAGAGCAGCCGGTCGCCCCGCCCCTTGTGCAGCTCGTCCGCCTCGCCGGTAAGCAGGGACTCGTTGACCAGGCACTCTCCCTCCACCACCTGGGCGTCGGCGTAGATCTGATCTCCTGCCCGGAACACCACGATGTCGTCCCGGACGGTGTTGTACACCGAGGTGGTGATGAGAATACCGTCCCGCACGACGTTGGCCTTGGGGTTGGTCAGCAGGTTCAGACCGTCCAGCGTCTTTTTGCTCCGCCACTCCTGGACGATGCCGATGATGATATTGGCCAGCACCACCACCATAAAGGTCAGCTCGCTCCAGGCCCCCACGGCGATGATGGCGATGGACAGGACAAAGAAAATCAGGTTAAAATAGGTGCAGACGTTGGAGCGGACGATATCCTTCAGGGATTTGGAGTTGGGCTCCGCCTCCTCGTTGCGATAGCCCCCTTTGCTCCGCTCCTGGACCTGGTCGGCATGGAGGCCCACCGCCGGGTCGGCATAGGCCACCGGGATATCCAGGCGGCGCTCCGGCTCCTCCGGCGTCCGTCTTCTTCCGGGGCGTTTTGGGGAACGCTCCCGATACGGGGGTGTCTCCCTGACCGGCTCCCACCGCCGGGTGGGACGGCTGTCCGCCCCGGAGTAGGCCTCTCTTTCTAGATCGGACACTGTGTTCAGCTCCTTGACAAAAATAGGGATGCGCCCAAACAGGCCGGGCCAAAAAGGCGATCTGCCTGCCAACTGTAACTGTAACACAGAACGCCCCGGGAAACAACCGAGGAATTGTTAAGATTCCTGTTTTCTCCCTCTCCGCCAGGTCCAGAGACACAGCAGGGCGAATACCAGAGTGGCGCCCCCGGCGATGAGCCACCGCTGCCAGGCGTCCTCGCCCAGCAGCAGCCCGGCGCCCTCCGCCATGGTGACTGCGCCAAAGACGGCAAAGATGACGAAGGCAAGCTTGTCCAGGAAGCCCTCCGGCATTTTGCTTTTCAGCAGATGGCCCACCAGCATCCCTACCAGGTCGGCGGCGAACAGACCGATGGAGCAGGCCAGCCAGACGGTCAGCGCCTGGTCCAGGCCGCCGTTGGCGGCAAAGGTGATGGCGGTGAGCTGGGTCTTGTCCCCCAGCTCCGCCAGGAAGAAGGTGCCGAATACGGACAGGATGGGGTGTCCGGAGGTCTTTTCGCTCCCGGCTTCCTCCTCCTCGCTCTCGCCCCGGAGGGTGGACCACGCGAAGTAGAAAAAGGCCAGACCGGCGATGAGCTTGATGAGCCAGGTGGGGATGAGCTGGCTGATGAGGGACCCGAGCACCACCGCCATGGCGTTTAGCGTCAGAATGGACAGGGCGGAGCCGATGATGATATCCCGCAGCTTATAGCGGGAGGTCATGGCGATCATCAGCAGCTGGGTCTTGTCTCCCATCTCAGCGATGAACATGGTGAACAGGATCTGAATAAATAATGCCATAGAGATTCCTCCTGTGCCCGCCCTGAAAAAGACAAGGGCGGCCGTATATACGACGGCTGCCCTACAATACACCCATGTACGGCACACCGCCATACATGAGTCTCGTTATGGGGACGACTGCGAACAGCGGCGGTTTTGCCGCCCTCTGTCTGTGCATATCATCCCTTATACAAGCCAGGTCCGAAGGAACCAGTATGTTGACTTGCAACGCCGGGAGGCGTAAACTACTCCCTCATGTGACAGACAGTATACCAGCTTGCCCGGATAAAATCAAGACTTCCCGGCAGATTTGTTCTCAAATTGCCTGAACTGTGGCGTATTCTGTCACTTTTCTGTTAGCTGTAGCTAACCGTAGTGATGTCCGCACGCTTCTCCGGGCATTTTTCGGTCCGCAACATTTCTTAACCGAAATTCCATCGACCCTTCATAAATCGTTCATCCTCTCCCGCTGAAACGGGGTATAATAATCACAGATAACAAAAAACGGGCGACTGCCCGAAGCGAGTCAGAAAGGATGAGATGAAATGGGAAGCTTTTTCAAAGGGCTGAAGCATCAGAGCGTATTGAGCGCGGTCGTGACCATTCTGCTGGGCCTGCTGCTGATTTTCCTGCCGGACAGCACGTTGGCTATTGTGCTCGGCATCCTGGGCTGGGTGCTGGTCATTCTGGGCGTATGCTCTGTTGTGACCTTTATTTCAAACCGCAGTGTTGCCGTCAGCTATGGACAGCTGATTTTCGGCGTGGTGGAGCTGATCCTGGGCCTGTGGATCGCCCGCAACCCCGGAGGGATGGTCTCCTTTATCACCACCATTGCCGGTATCTGGGTGCTGGTTCACGCCGTCCAGAATTTGCAGTTTGCATACAGCGCCCATCGGGCGGGAGCCGCCGGGTGGGTGACTGCCCTGGTGACGGGCATCCTGACCCTGATCGTGGCCTTTATTGTGCTGCTCAACCCCTGGGGCTCCGTCGTCACCCTGATGGTGTTCGCGGGCGTCTGCCTGGTGATCGACGGCGTGGCGGACCTGGTGACGGTGGCCCGTCTGGGGGACTATTTCCGCAATCTGTAAGCGATATCAGTCATACGGACACACAAAGCGCCGCCGGGAGGGACAGTCTGAAGTGCCCCCTGTCAAGTAGACAGTGAAAAAACTAAAAAAGGATTTCCATG
>JAJQHP010000032.1 GCA_021199695.1 Clostridiales bacterium | reverse complement strand
CAGCAGGGCGGCGCACACTGCTATCCAGAACGCCACATCTAAAACCAGTCCCAGCCCCCGCCCGGGATGACGCCGCCGAATGACGCGCAGCAGGTCGTAAAGCAGTCCCAGCCCCAGGCCGGTGAGCAGCCCTGTCCCCAGCTCCCGAAGCTGGAGGGCCACCGCCACCTCCACGGCCTAGCCCAGCAGCCGGGAGAAGAAGCCCCCCTTTTCCCGGGGGGCCTCATAGGAGAGAGCGTCCACCGTCCCCTCCACCTTCAGCTCGCCCCCGTCCAGGCTCAGCTGCTCGATGTGCAGGTCCTCGCCCCGGATGGTCAGCTCCCCCTGGCAGGTGGCCATGATGATCTGATTTTCGTCGAAGCTCTCCACCTCCTCCACCCCGGAGACGGCCAGACGGTTCCGGTTCTCCAGCAGGATGTGATGGCTGCTCTCGGCGGGATAGGGGTTCGTGTCATAGCTCATGGGTCGTCCTCCTTTGCCTTGCTAGTACAGGGTATGTCCCGTGGGGCGGGGATATGACGGGAACACGTTTCCTTGGCTCCCTCCATGAGGCAGGGAGCCAAGCGGAAGTGCCGCTTGACGGCGGAGCTGTCGCCGCAAGGCGACTGAGGGAGTCGAAAGCCGCTAAGAATGACACTTTATCGTATTCGCCGTGCCGCTTAGCGTATGTCGTTAGTGCATACCGCTCTCCCTCCGTCACGGCTTACGCCGTGCCACCTCTACCGCTTTGCGGCACTGACGCCTCAAAGAGGGAGGCAAGTGAAACACCCCGTAGACTTAATTTCCTCTCCCTCCTCAAAGTCGGTTTGCTTTTCTTCCCCTCCTGTGGTATCATATTCTAATAACCAGTCTGCAAAACGGGGAGGTGAGCCGGATGGAGCAGCAGGAGCGCCTGGGTGAACGTCTGCGCACCCTGATGGAGGAGCGGCATCTGAACTACGAGGCCCTGGGCCGTCTGCTGGGGATGAAGCCTCAGACCCTGAACCGCTATGTCCTGGGCCAGCGGGAGCCGAAGGCCACCGTCGCCACCCAGATGGCCATCCGGCTGGGAGTCTCTCCCCTGTGGCTCCAGGGCTATGACGTGCCCCGGGAGCCGTCCGGAGAGACGGTCTGCCCGCCGGGTGAGCAACTGGTCCCCATTCTGGGGTCCATCAAGGCGGGCGTCCCCGCCATCGCCCAGCAGCAGGTGACGGGCTACACCTCGGCGGACGTGCCCCGGCCCCAGGAGTATTTTTACCTCCGGGTCTCCGGGGACAGCATGATCAACGCCGACATCCGGGACGGCGATCTGGTGCTCATCCACCAGCAGTCCGTGGCGGAAAACGGCCAGATCGTGGCCTGCATCGTGGAGGAGGAGGACGCCACCCTGAAACGGTTCCGCCGTCAGGGGGACTGGGTCTTTCTCCAGCCGGAGAACCCCGGCTACGACACCCGCATTATCCCCATCAGCGACTTCGACACCGGGGCCGCCCGGGTGCTGGGGGTGGCGGTCCGGCTGGTCCGGTCGTTGCTGTGACGGCCAAAAAGGAAGCAGAAAGGAATTATACCAATATGAACGCACCAAAGGAACGCAAGGAGCTGGACCCGGCCTATACCTGGGCCACAGAGGACATCTATCCCTCGGACGAGGCGTGGCAGGAGGCGCTAAACGCCGCCAAGGACTATCCCCGGCGGCAGAAGGCCCTGGAGGGGCATCTGGCAGACGGCCCGGAGGCCCTGCTGGACGACCTGCGTCTCGGCGACGAGATCAGCCTGGTCTGCCGGGACCTGTTCAGCTACGCCTGCCGGAAACGGGACCAGGACACCCGGGTGGCCAAGTATCAGGATATGTACGCCCAGGCCATGGGGGTGATGGTGGCGATCGACCAGGCGGGGGCCTGGGAGGACAACGAGATTTTGTCCATCCCGGAGGACACCCTGGAGGACTTCTATACCCGGGAGCCTGCCCTGACCCTCTACCGCCGGAAGCTGGACCGCATCCGCAGCCGTCGGGAGTACATCCTCTCCCCGGCGGAGGAAGCTCTGCTGGCGGGGGCCAGAGCAGTGACCGAGGGGCCGGGGGACATCTACGCCACCCTGAACAACACCGATCTCCGGTTCCCGGACGCTGTGGACAGCCAGGGGGCGTCCCACCCCGTCACCCACGGGGGCTTTATCTCTCTGATGAACAGCCAGGACCGCGTCCTGCGCAAAAGCGCCTATGAGTCTCTGTACGGGGTCTACGGCCAGTTCCGCAACACCTGCGCCGCCGTCCTCTCCGCCCAGATGAAGCAGCTGCTGTTCACCGCCCAGGCCCGGCGGTATCCCTCTCCCCTGGCCGCGTCTCTGGACCGGACGGAGGTGCCGGAGACGGTGTACCGCAACCTGATTTCCACCGTCCGGGCCAACCTGCCCACCCTCCACCGGTACACCGCCCTGCGGAAAAAGCTGCTGGGGGTGGACGAGCTGCATTTCTACGACATCTACACCCCCATCGTGGCGGACGCGGACGCCACCGTCCCCTATGAGCAGGCACAGCAGATCGTCCTGGAGGGGCTGACTCCCTTGGGGGAGGAATACCAGGCCATGCTCCGGGAGGGGTTCCAGAACCGGTGGATCGACGTGTATGAGAACGTGGGCAAGCGCTCCGGGGGCTATTCCTCCTCCTCCACCGCCCACCCCTTCGTGCTGCTCAACTACCACGGCACCCTAAACGATGTGTTCACCCTGGCTCACGAGATGGGCCACTCCCTCCACACCTATCTCTCCCAGGCTCACCAGCCTGTGGCCTATCAGCCCTATGTCATTTTCGTGGCGGAGGTGGCCTCCACCTGTAACGAGGCCCTGCTCATGGAGCATCTGCTCAGCAAGACCACCGGCCGCCGGGAGCGGGCCTACCTCATCAACTACTTCCTGGAGCAGTTCCGCTCCACCCTCTACCGCCAGACCATGTTCGCTGAGTTTGAGCTGACCGTCAGCGAGATGACCCAGCGGGGGGAGGGCCTCACCGCCGACGCCCTGTGCGCCCTCTACCGCAAGCTCAACGAGGACTACTACGGCCCGGACATCGTGGCGGACGACCGGATCGCCCTGGAGTGGGCCAGAATTCCCCATTTCTACTACAACTTCTACGTCTACCAGTACGCCACCGGCTACGCCGCCGCCATCGCCCTGTCTCAGCGGATTTTGAAGGAGGGCGAGCCCGCCGTCCGGGACTATCTGAACTTCCTCTCCGGCGGCAGCTCCGCCGACCCCATCACCCTGCTCCGGGGGGCCGGGGTGGACATGGCCTCCCCTCAGCCCATCGAGCAGGCTCTGGCCCTGTTCGACAGCCTCATCGACGAGATGGAGCAGCTGATGGAGGACCCTGCGTAATATTTCACATTCAATTTACAAAATCAGCGTTGTTTCTCCGGACAAAATCGTGTACACTGTAGGCAACAGGATCAAGGAGGTGTCCCATGAAAAAGACGATCTCAAACATTCTGCTCATCTTCTCCATTCTGGCCGCCCTGACGGCCGCCGCCTTCGGTCTGCTGGCCCTGATTGGCCGGATGCCCTCTCTCAGCCGGAAGCAGGAGCCCATCCGGCGGCAGTTCCCCCGGGATGAGGACGAGCTGCGCCGGGGAGAGGCATGACCCCGGAACCATTGTGAGCAACCATGGCCGCCCTGATTTTTGTCAGGGCGGCTTTTTGGGCCGTCTGACCCCCGCAGGGGAGAAAGGGACGAACCGCCTCGAAAATTTCTCCCCCCTTTTTCCGGGAAGTTTTCCTCCGCCGATTGCAAAAACCGGCGGGGTTGGTTATAATAATAGGGAGAGTACCCCTGACTGGTTAAAAGGTGATCGACATGAGATTTGTACGAGATATCGGCATCGACCTGGGCACCGCCTCGGTGCTGGTCTATGTCCAGGGCAAGGGCGTCGTCCTCCGGGAGCCGTCGGTGGTGGCCATCGACAAGACCACCGGGCGGCTGCTCAAGGTGGGCGCCGAGGCCCGGAAGATGCTGGGCCGGACCCCCGGCAACATCGTGGCCATCCGTCCCCTCCGGGACGGGGTCATCTCCGACTACGACATGACCGAGCGGATGCTCAAGGAGTTTATCCGCAAGGCCGCCCCGGTGCGGTTCTTTAAGCCCCGGATCGTGGTCTGCGTCCCCTCCGGCATCACCGAGGTGGAGGAGCGGGCGGTCATCGACGCCGGTATCCAGGCCGGGGCCAGAAAGGTCTATCTCATCGAGGAGCCGGTGGCCGCCGCCATCGGCGCAGGCATCGACATCGCCCAGCCCGAGGGCCATCTGGTGGTGGACGTAGGCGGCGGCACCACCGACATCGCCGTGATCTCCCTGTCCGGCGTGGTGGAGTCCACCTCCATCAAGATCGCCGGGGACGCCTTTGACGACGCGGTGGTGAAATACATCCGCCGGAAGCACAACGTCCTCATCGGCACCCGGACGGCGGAGGAGCTGAAAATTTCCCTGGGGTGCGTGTTCCCCCGCCCGGAGGAGCAGACCATCGAGGTCACCGGCCACGACCAGATGACCGGCCTGCCCCGGCAGTTCACCGTCTCCTCCAACGAGATGATCGAGGCCTTTGAGGAGCCCGCCCAGCGCATCGTGGACGCCGTCCACTCCGTCCTGGAGCGGACGCCGCCGGAGCTGGTGGCGGACATCTCCGCCAACGGCATCGTCATGACCGGCGGCGGTAGCCTGATCTGGGGCTTTGACCGGCTCATCGAGTCCCACACCGGCATCGAGACCCATGTGGCGGACGACGCCATCTCCTGCGTGGCCTACGGCACCGGCAAGAGCCTGGAGTCCATCGGCTCCATGCAGGACGGCACCATGAATCTCAGCCGCCGGAAGCAGATGAATACCTGAGCCGGGTCTGCAGGGCGGCCCTCTGTGAACGACGGCAGAGGATGGTCGGCTTTTGTGAGGGGAGGTTGTTGTGATGGGAAGACTCGCAAGAAGCGGTATTATTAGATTAGATGATACTGACAGAATAGTAAGAGACTTAAATGAAGAAAATGTGCAGGAAATATTTGAAAGATGTTTGGCGGATGAAAATACGACGGAAAAGCGCGTAGGACTTCTTTTCCCACAATTATTAGGGTGGAGTAAAGAAGATGATCAAAGCGTATATTTTGATAAAGCCAAGATTAAGAAAGATGAAAAATCAATTCATTTTTTATATGGGCAGGTCGCTTCCTGGGATCAGGACGCTCGTTTAACACCCAAATCAGTCTCTAAAAAATATACCGGTGAAGTCTGGACAAGAAATAATGGGATTATAATGGAGCTTTTGTATTTAGGAAATGCAATAGGCATTGTTACTCAGTTTAATAAGGAGACTCAATATGCTGCACATATATGTACAGACCCAACCCTGTCCCCCAACGACCCCAACTTCCCGGAATGGTGGAAGGAGCACAAATCCGAATGGGAAGGTAAGCGTATCGGTGGAATAGTATATATCGACTGACCAAAAACCAAACGCCGAAAACAGGGATGATTTTCCACAGCAGCCCTTTTTGCTCCCAATACAGGCTCCTGAATGCCGCACAGTCCGGCAGACGGGGGCCTGTTTTGCGTCTGTCCCGGCGGGGGGGGTGGAGCT
>JAJQHP010000004.1 GCA_021199695.1 Clostridiales bacterium | reverse complement strand
GCCCTGGCCGTCGTTGTTGAACTGGCTGAAGACGTTGTTCCAGACCTCCATATACCGGTCGCAGTCGCAGCCCACGGTGCAGCCCGGCTTGCCGCAGCCGTACTTGGGGCCGCGGTCATAGTAGATTTCGGAGCAGGGACCGCAGGGACCGGAGCCGTGCTCCCAGAAGTTGTCCTCTTTGCCGAAGCGGAAGATGCGCTCGGCAGGGATGCCGATGTCCTTGTTCCAAATCTCAAACGCCTCGTCGTCCTCCAGGTAGACGGAGGGATAGAGCCGATCCGGATCGAGGCCCACCCATTCGGGGCTGGTCAGGAACTCCCAGGACCAGGCGATGGCCTCCTTCTTGAAGTAGTCGCCAAAGGAGAAGTTGCCCAGCATCTCAAAATAGGTGCCGTGACGGGCGGTCTTGCCGATGTTCTCGATGTCGCCGGTGCGGATGCACTTCTGGCAGGTGGTCACCCGGCGGCGGGGAGGCACCTGCTCCCCGGTGAACCAGGGCTTCATGGGCGCCATGCCGGAGTTGATGAGCAGCAGGGACGCGTCGTTTTGAGGGATCAGGGAGAAGCTGGGCAGACGGAGGTGTCCCTTGCTCTCAAAGAAGCGCAGGAACATCTCTCGCAGCTCGTTCAGGCCGTAGGGAGTGGGCTTTTTCACGTTCATGACCTCCAGTGAAATCTTTTAACTCTTTTGGGACAATGGGAAACCGCAAAAAACGCCCCGCCCCCGGTTCAGGGGCGAAGCGTCGCTTCACGGTACCACCCTGATTTTCCCCCGCACGGGGGAATCTCGGTCATCCGGTAACGGGGATGAGTCGTGCCGCTCGTCGCGGCCGGCTTGGAAGTGGCTGTCCGGGACGGCCTCCGCAGGGCTTGCACTCTCCCCCGCTCGCTCTGGACGCCGCGCCCCCGGCTGGTTTCCGCATTGCCGTTTTGCACGTTTTTGTACGGCTTTCATTTTAAACGCGCCGGGGGTGGATGTCAAGGGAATTTTGCGGGGAGCGTTGCAGTTTTCGGTCCTGCAACGCTCCCCCGTTGTGGTGCGTCAAAGCTCCTTCAGTTTTTGATAGACCCGCTCACAGTTGTTATAATCGTTTATAGGGAAGAATGCGTTACAGCGGTCCAGGTATTTCTGCTCCATACGACAGTCGTTCTCGACTAGTTTTATAATCTCCTGCACCGTCTCCTCCACCGTCGTGGTGACCGGTCCGAAGCCATCATCCCGATAGCTGAAATATCCTCGTTGATAGTGCTTGCTGAAGAATGCAGTCTCGTCAAACTGGCAATAGACTACAGGCTTTCGCATATAGGAGAAGTCCAAGGAAGCTGAAGAGTAGTCCGTGATAATTAGATTGCTTTCAGCGTACATCTTGCGGTAAGGCTCTTCTGGGTCTATTATAGTCACCCCGAGCATTTCAAACAAATCTCCATACACTAAGAGTTCCGGATGTAACTTGATACACAGCGTATACCCTTTCTTCTGTAAGATACCATTTAAAGCTGGGTCGGTGACCAGGTCTCTGTAAAACTGATAGAACTCACTCTGTACAAATTTTTCTCTTACGCTTCCCCTCAAAAAATTTCGCCATGTGGGCATAATTGTGATCTGGTTTTTGGAGTTTTCATACAGACGGTCAAATCGTGGGAATCCTGTCAGCCATACCGTTTCATCATCATAGTAATAGGGATATTCCAAAATTGACTGTCTTTCCTTTGTTGCAGATACCACAAACCCTGCTATATTTTTGTGATATCTGTTCAGGACATTCGAAACATCATTCATTGTAATTCCGTGTTGCAAGAATACATACTTCTGTCCAACCAGTAAATCACAGTAATATGCTCGGTCTCCGTAGTAAACGGTATCCTTGCAAAACGGAGTAATGACGAATTCTGAGGACTGAGAGCCGATGGTCAAATCAGCAATCAAATGCAGTTTCAAGTGTTCCTCGCTTCCAAAGGCAAGCACCGGACCTATCGCCGCCATCTTCTCATAGTCTGGGCAATTCTTTTTAATGACGAAATAGACATCCGCAGGCAAATCCTTCTGTTTCATTAAATACCTGAAAAGTGCAGTGCCATTGTCATCTGCTATGGTCAGGCGGTCAGAAATGAGCCAAATGGGCCGCTTCTTCTCTGTAGTCAGGGCATATTGTCTCAGCCGGATTATCTCTTCATATTTTTCTTGTGTCATTGTAGACGAAAATATCGGTTGAGAGAACTCCTTGGGAGATGCCGCCGTCTCGCACTGTTCCGCCAGCTCCTGGGCAAAAAGCGCTTCGTATTCGTCTCTCGTCAGCTCCGGCGTTTTCAACTCGATTCCATCCCGGCGGCCGAAAATCACGACACTATCATTAACATAATAATACTGGTTCTTAAAATTGTTTGCCACAGGACAGAATTTGCCGTAGTTGCACTTGCGATTGACGATCAGATGACCGTCTATTACCATAGCCATATGAAGCGTCTTATCCATATTCTCTGAAACTAGAGGCACCTTGCCGCAAAACGCATATTCATTCCGAAGATTCCCGAAGCAATTAGACGTTTTAAGTTTCCGGTCTACCCGTCTACACAGGTAGTAATTGTCTCCTATGGCGGCATAAATATCGACCTTTGCTTCATCAGGGAAGCCAACCAGCACCACGCGGCCTTCCAAAACCAGAGTTTCCTCCTGAACTCTGATAAATTCAAATCGTGTGACAAGGGTGTTTGCCGCCCGAATCAATCTCTCTCCACAATAGATTCCTGCATCATTGTACCGATAGCGAATGGTGGGCGGCGCCCCGTATTTCATGCTGAGTATCTGAACAAGGTGTTCGATATTCAACTTGTGCTGCTTTAATATCAGCTCATCGTCAATGCATTGAAGAAGCTTGATGATTCTCTTTTTATAGTCCTCGAACTCACTCGGCAACAGCACGCCCTCCGGAATCTGTTCTATCCGAAAGCGCCACTGTAAGTACATCATAATCGTGTTTTGAGCAAATCTCGGGACGCACCCAAATTTTCTCTTGTATATCTCAAAAATATAAAAGGCGAAGTTGTCGAACCATTCCTTATAATAGCCCTTTCTCGAAGCTGAAGTATTTACCTGTGAGTCACCCGCACTTCTCCTTCTGTACCAGTAATCGCACTCCACGACAACGCCAAGATTCATCCTCCCCATCAGGATCTGCATATCGAACTTACAATCTTCTGCATTAAATAGAGACACGTCAAAATCGAATTTTTGAACCGCATTGTTCTTGAAAAAGCTCGATGACACAGACATACAGCTTGCGGTCGGCTCTTTCCATAGGTCAATTACCCGGCTACCCTCATTGAATTTATAGTTCTGCCAATGCGGACCCTCCTGGGCCTCAAAGAAATACATGGGAATGGTGACGATGTCCGTTCTGTCATACCACCGGTCAAAATGCTCTTTGACCTCAGAGAAGGTATTCAGCGACAGCTTATCGTCCGAATCGAGGAAGTTCACATATTTGCCCGTCGCCAGTTTCTTCCCGGCGTTGCGGGCGGAGGACGCGCCCCCGTTCTGCTGGTGTATGGCAACAATATTGTCCGGATACTGCGCGGCATAGCGGTCGCAAATCGCCCCGGAGCCGTCCGACGAGCCGTCGTCTACCAGAATCAGCTGGACATTCTCCCGGAACCCGATGTCCTGATTCAATACGGATTCAATCGTCTCGTCCAGGTAATCCTCCACATTATAGACGGCCATGACCACTGAAAAGGCAAACGGATATCTTTTTACCCTTCCGGCTCCGCCATGATGCCACACCTGGCCGTTCAGCAGCAGTTCAGCCTGTTTGGCGGAGTGCCACTTCAAGGTCAGGGTGTTTTTCACATCGCTGGGGGCAAACAGGAGCTGATAGGCCCCATCCTCTCTTTGCAGCCGGGCCGCAACGCCAAAATACCGTCCGCTGTCCTGCCACAGACAGGACGCGGGGAACAGGCCCTCCGCCTTTGTCGTCTTTTGCCAGTCGATATTGCTTTTCTCTCTCACTCTGCTATACACATAGCAGTCTCCCAGGTCAAACGCAACAAAGCAGAACCACACATTGTCGCTCCACAGGGCATCCGCGCCGATTTGAGAGACGTCGAAGCATACCCGGTCCTGCTCCACCGTTCCCGCAAGGAGCAGACGGCGCAAACTCTCCCCGTTCTCCAGGAGCAACAGATAACAGCTTTGAATTGCCGTCTCTCCCAGCGCAGAAAGGGAGACAGAGAGCAGTCCTTCTCTCTCGCTCTTGAGCTGAGCGTCATAAATCCCCTCGCTGACCGCCTGATCGCCCATCAGGAAATCGTCAAATGCCATCTGGAGCATTCGACCGTCTTTTTCCCTTATCTTTGCAGTTTTCAGATAGCGCTCCACATCGACAAATTTTGCCGACAACAGACTGCCCTTGGAGAAATAGACGGCGAGATTTCCCTGCAGCCCCAGCCGCTGGCCGCCGCTCCCCTTCTGTTTCAAGAAGAAGCAGGAGAATTCCCGGCCCCACCGGAGGGCCAGGCACAGCCGTCCCTGCCAAATGTCATCCGCGCCCCGCAGGCTGTCCAGGAAGCGGTCCGTCAGCCGGAAGCGGAACGTCCGGCCCGTCTGCTCCGCCGCCTCCAGGAAATCGCCCTTATACCGCCCGTCCTTTTTGTCGTACAGGAACAGCCAGCACTGGTCCGGCGCTTTGCACTTTGCTTTCAGGACGATCTCCAGAATGCCGTCCTCCATGCGGATCTCCGAAGCGGTCTCCGTCGTCAGGGGATACTTGCCGGTCTGGATGGCCTTTGGCACGTTTCTGCTCCAGAAGCTGGTTTTATATGTCTTCATCCGGTCTCCATTCCTCTCTGCCCCGGCTGCGCAAAAACCGCCGCGCTGCGCCGCCGAACGCGCTTTCACTCTTTCCCGTAAGTAAAAGCTATTATACGATACCGAAAAGAAGATGTAAAGCGGGACGGCGGAAAATTAAGATGCTGCGCTCCCCCGGCCCCGCCCTTGACAGTGCCGGGAAATCGTGCTATATTCATTCTGTGATTTGGCGATGAAGGGGACGAATCCGCAGAGGTCGGCCAGAGAGAAGCGCCCTGTGCTGCAAGCGCTTTCCGCCCGAACCGGTGACACCGCCCCGGAGCCGCAGGTGACAAAGCCTGCCGTGCGCCGCCCGTTACCGCGGCCAATGAGCGGGTCTGCCCTCTGTCCGGGCAGGCCAAGCAGGGTGGAACCGTGAGATGATTCTTCATCCCACCCCTGATTCTGTCAGGGGTGGGATTTTTTGTTCCCCGCCCCAAAAATGAGGAGGCATTTTCCATGGCGGACAATCAATTTACCTTTGAAAACGAGCAGTATCGCCGCACCTACTGGCACACCTGCTCCCACATCCTGGCCCAGGCGGTGAAGCGTCTGTACCCCGAGGTGAAGCTGGCCATCGGCCCCTCCATCGACAACGGCTTCTATTACGACCTGGACGCTCCCTTCTCCTTCACTCCGGAGATCATGGAGCAGATCGAGGCGGAGATGCGGAAGATCTGCAAGGAGAAGCTGAAGCTGGAGCGGTTTGAGCTGCCCCGGGCGGAGGCCCTGGAGTTCATGAAGGACGAGCCGTACAAGGT
>JAJQHP010000023.1 GCA_021199695.1 Clostridiales bacterium | reverse complement strand
GTCCAGCACCCTCCGGCGCAGACCGTTGACGGCGGAGAGGGAGACGGCCAGACCGGGGTCGATTTCCGTCTCGACCTCATCGGCAAAGTAGGGGGTGCCGCCGGTGCGCTCCAGCTGGCGGCATAGCTCCTCATCGGTGGCGGCGTGGTGAACCGCCTGCTGGGGGACAGGGCCCTCGGCAGTGACCTGATTCCCCAGATCGTCCTCCACCTGCAGCCGGAGGGGACGGCCTGCCTTTACCTCCAGGGAGAAGCGAACGGGTACCCATGGGTGCTCCCGGCGGTACTCCTGCCGGGTCTGGGCGAAGAGCCGCTCAGGGACCTGCTCCTTTTCCCGGACGCCGAACATCTCCGGGCCGGTTCTGCCCATGTAATAGCCGTCGGTGAAGCCCTGACGGTTGAAGGCGGCGGTCAGGTCGTCAAGCTCCTTTTGGGTGGGCTGACGGCCCTCCCGGAGGGCGTCGGCATAGACCCGGGTGACGATGGCCACATACTCCGGCCGCTTCATCCGGCCCTCGATCTTGGCACTGGCCACCCCCATCTCCTCCAGCTCCCGGAGGTGGTGGACCAGGGACATATCCTTCAGGCTCAGGGGGTAGCTGTCGGCGTTGCCGCCCCAGCCGTACATCATCCGGCAGGGCTGGGCGCACATCCCCCGGTTGCCGCTCCGGCCCCCGATGGCGGAGGAGAGGAAGCACTGGCCGGAGTAGCACATACACAGGGCTCCGTGGACGAATACCTCGATCTCGATGGGGGAGCGGTGGCAGATGGAGGCGATCTGCTGCCGGGACAGCTCCCGGGACAGCACCACCCGCTCCATCCCCAGGGCGGCGCAGGCCAGCACCCCGTCCAGACTGTGGACGGTCATCTGGGTGGAGCCGTGGATGGGGAGGTCAGGGGCTGCCTGACGGGCCATCCGCACCACCCCCAGATCCTGGACAATGAGGGCGTCCACCCCGATCTCGCTGCACAGGGAGACCAGCCGGGCGGCCTGGGGCAGCTCGTGGTCGCTGAGCAGGGTGTTCAGGGTGAGATACACCTTTACGCCCCGGAGATGGCAGTATTCTACCGCAGACCGGAGGCTGTTGTCGTCGAAATTGGCCGCCCCTCGCCGGGCGTTGAAAGCCTTGCTCCCCAGATAGACGGCGTCCGCCCCGCTCTGGACGGCGGCGGTCACCGCCTCATAGGAGCCGGCGGGAGAGAGTATTTCCATCATGTCCGTTCCCCTCTTGTGGTCGCTCAACGTGCGGGACGTCGTCCCGACACGCCAAAATACGTCAGTTGGAAGCGCTGCTTCTCGGATTCTTTTTCAGCCGGGTGATCTCCCGGCGGGCGTCGGCCAGCTCCTGGCGGAGCTTGCGGTTCTCCTCCAGATTGTCCTTCATCTGGTCCCGGAGGCCCTGGCTGGTCTGCTGCTCTCGGACGGCGGAGTCCACCGCATTGATCGCCGTCAGCACGGCGGCGTCCAGAGCGGAGACCTTGGCCTGCTGGATGACGGAGGTCATCATCTGGTCTACCTGGGCGGCCACCTGCTCCACATGGGCGGGGTCGTCGGTGGTGACCAGGGTATAGGTGGAGCCTGCGATGGTGACGTTCATTTTCTCTTTCATAAGGCACCTCCCGGAGTGCTGAGAACGGCCGGGGCTGATGGTCCCGTCCCTTTATCCATATCTTTCATCATTATATCACACCGCCGGAAACAAAGAAACTGATTTTCCCGAAAATTTGCCG
Organism: Clostridiales bacterium; assembly: GCA_021199695.1. Classification (GTDB taxonomy): domain Bacteria; phylum Bacillota; class Clostridia; order Oscillospirales; family Oscillospiraceae; genus Onthomonas. The sequence goes on along the minus strand of JAJQHP010000023.1, from coordinate 3,892 downwards.
ACAACTGTGGCGGAGCGGCGGGAGGTATGCTATAATTTTACATATTACACCCCACAGAAGGGAGCGTTTTCCGATGTCCTGTCAAGAGGAATTTATCGAAATTTACCGGGAGAAGATCACCCGGAAGGGGGCGGACGCCCTGCTGGACTATCTCACCAACAAGAGCGATTTCTTCACCGCCCCCGCCTCCGCCCGGTATCACGGGGCCTACGAGGGCGGGCTGTGCGAGCACAGCCTGAACGTCTATCACTGTCTGGTGGACTATCTGGCCCGGGAGCGGGTGAACGAGCTGTACGGCCTGGAGTACTCCGAGGAGACGGTGGCCCTGGTGGCCCTGCTCCACGACGTTTGCAAGGCGGGCTGTTACAAAAAGACCTTCCGCAACGTGAAGGGGGAGGACGGCAAGTGGACCCAGGTGCCCTCCTATCAGTTTGACGACCCCATGCCTTACGGTCACGGGGAGAAGAGCGTCTATGTGGTCAACGGCTACCTCCGGCTCACCCGGGAGGAGGCCTTTGCCATCCGCTACCACATGGGCTTCTCCGGCAGCGAGGACAAGGGGACCGTGGGCAAGGCGCTCCAGATGTACCCTCTGGCCTTCGCCCTGTCGGTGGCGGATATGGAGGCCACCTATTTCCTGGAAAACGACAACGTCTGATTTGAGGTGAGTGCAATGGTCGTCAGCGTCCGTTCCCTGGCCCTCCAGGGCATCTCTGGCTACGAGGTGCGGGTGGAGTGCGATCTGGCCCCGGGGCTGCCCGGGTTCGAGGTGGTGGGCCTGCCCGACGCCGCCGTCCGGGAGTCCCGGGACCGGGTCCGGGCCGCCGTGAAAAACTGCCGCTTCACCTTCCCGGTGGGGCGGATCACCGTCAACCTGGCCCCGGCGGACCGGCGGAAAGAGGGGACGGTGTACGACCTGCCCATCCTGGTGGGCATCCTCTCCGCCAGCGGACAGATTTTCGCCTCTCTGGAGGACTGCGCCTTTTTGGGGGAGGTCTCCCTCTCCGGGGAGCTGCGCCCGGTGCGGGGGGTGCTGCCCATGGCCATGGCCGCCCGGCGGGCGGGCATCCAACGCCTATTCGTCCCCCGGGATAACGCCCCGGAGGCCACCTTGGCGGAGGGGCTGACGGTCTATCCGGTGGACCGGCTGGAGACGCTGGCAGACCATCTCTGCGGGCGGTCGGAGATCGCCCCCGCCGCCCCCTGGACGCCAAAGCCCGGCGCGGAGCCGGTCCCCGACTTTGCCGACATCAAGGGTCAGGCCCAGGTGAAGCGGGCGGCGGAGATCGCCGCTGCCGGAGGACATCACCTGCTCATGGTGGGCCCTCCCGGTTCGGGAAAGAGTATGTTGGCCAAGCGCATCCCCTCCATCATGCCGGACATGACCCAGGAGGAGGCTCTGGAGGTCACAGAGCTGATGAGCGTGGCGGGGCAGCTGGATGCGGAGCACCCACTGGCGACCCAGCGGCCCTTCCGTTCCCCTCATCACACCGTCTCACCTCCCGCCCTGGCAGGAGGCGGGGCGCTGCTCCGGCCGGGAGAGGTCTCTCTCGCCCATCACGGCGTCCTCTTCCTGGATGAGCTGCCCGAGTTCAGCCGGGACGCCCTGGAGGTGCTCCGTCAGCCGCTGGAGGACGGAAAGGTACAGATTTCCCGGGTGGCGGGGACGGTGGTCTATCCCAGCCAGTTCATGCTGGTCTGCGCCATGAACCCCTGTAAGTGCGGCTGGTACGGCTACGACGACGGGCGGTGCCGCTGCACCCAGCGGGATGTGGAGCGGTATCGCTCCCGGGTGTCCGGTCCGCTGCTGGACCGGATCGACCTCCAGGTGGACGTGCCCGCCCTGAGCTACGAAGAGCTGAGCCACCGGAAGACCGGGGAGTCCTCCGCCCAGATCAAGGAGCGGGTGGAACGGGCCAGAGAGCGGCAGCGGCAGCGCTACCAGGGGACCGGGGTGGACTGCAACGCCCACATGGGCCAGCCGGAGCTGTCCCGGTACTGTGTCCTGGACGAGGCGGGGAACACCCTGCTCCGCCAGGCCTTCGAGCGGCTGGGTCTGACCGCCCGGAGCTACGACCGCATCCTCCGGGTGGCCCGGACGGTGGCCGACCTGGAGGGGGCGGAGCAGATCTCCGCCCTCCATCTGGCGGAGGCCATCGGCTACCGCACCAGCAAGTACTTCAAGTGATGCCGTACACCCGGGTAGAGCCGCCCAATTTTTTCCTTTTCACCAGGCAAATTGTGTGTTATACTGACAGGGCATCTGCTCCAGACGGAGCGGATGCCCTATCGTAATGACAACAGACCGAGAGGGATGAGTGCCATGTATGACAACCAGACTTACAACTCCCGGAGCGAGGAGTATAAATATCCCTACGGGGCGGTGACGCCGGGGACAGCAGTGGAGCTGAAGCTCCGTCCTCTCCGCCGGGAGGGGTTTTCCCGGGGCAAGCTGATCGCCCGGTTCGAGGCGGACAACGACCGCGTCCGGGAGTATCCCATGACCTGGACGGATACCGACCGGGGCATCGACGTGTTTTCCGGTCGCCTGCCGGTGGGGGATTATGTGGGGCTGATCTGGTATTCCTTTCAGCTGACGGGCCTCAACGGTCAGTATCAGGAGCTGGGCCCCTATCAGCTCACCGTCTATGACCCCACCGACCGGGTCCCCGACTGGTTTGGCCAGGGAATGTGCTACCAGATCTTCCCAGACCGGTTTCACCGGAGCCGGGTACCCAGCCCCATGGGTATGGTGGGGGGCCGCACCGTCCACGGTGACTGGAACAGCGAGCCGGAGTGGCGTCCCAACGAGCGGGGCGAGGTGCGCAACCGGGACTTCTTCGGCGGCGATCTGAAGGGCATCCAGGAGAAGCTGGACTACATCGCCTCCCTGGGGGTGGAGACCATCTATTTCTGCCCCATCTTCGAGGCGGCGGAGAACCACCGCTACGGCACGGCGGACTACGACCGGGTGGACCCCATGCTGGGCAGCAACGAGGATTTTAAGGCCCTCTGCGATGCGGCCCATGAGCGGGGCATCCGGGTCATCCTGGACGGCGTATTCAACCACACCGGCTATGTCAGCCGCTATTTCAACGGGGACGGCTATTATCCCGGCGACGGGGCAAAGCAGAGCAAAGAGTCCCCCTATTACGACTGGTTCTGCTTCACCAACTGGCCCAACGAATATGAGTCCTGGTGGGGTATTTACTCCCTCCCCGCCGTCAACGAGCACTGCCCCTCCTACCGGGAATTCATCTTCGGCGGGGAGGACTCGGTGGTGCGCAAGTGGCTCCGGGCGGGAGCGGACGGCTGGCGGCTGGACGTGGCCGACGAGCTGCCCGACGACTTTATCTATGGCCTCCACCAGGCTGTCCGGGAGGAGAACCCGGAGGCGGTGGTCATCGGAGAGGTGTGGGAGGACGGCTCCAACAAGGTGGCCTACGGCGTCCGGCGGAAGCATCTGCTGGGCAACCACCTGGATGGGCTGATGAACTACCCCTTCCGCTCCGCCCTGATCGACTTCCTTCTGGGGGGCGACGGGGCCGGTTTCCGGGAGCGGATGGAGACCCTTCGGGAGAACTATCCCCCCTTCGCCTTCTACTCCGCCATGAACGCCCTTGGCACCCACGACACCCTGCGCATCCTGACCTATCTGGGGACCGGTTCCCAGCGGTACGAGTGGAGCAAGGAGACCCGCTCCACCTACGTCATGACCGGCCAGGAGCGGGAGCAGGGCTGGAAACGGCTGCGGCTGGGGCTGGCGGTGCTGTTCGCCTTTCCCGGCGCTCCCACCGTCTACTACGGCGATGAGGCGGGCATGCCCGGCTTTGATGAACCCTTCAACCGCCGCACCTATCCCTGGGGCAACGAGGACCAGGAGGTGCTGGCC
>JAJQHP010000106.1 GCA_021199695.1 Clostridiales bacterium | reverse complement strand
GGCCGAGGTGACGAATGCCACCGGATATCGGGTTTACCGGAAGGTCTCCGGCGGCAGCTGGTCTCAAATCGGTACCGTCTCCAGTGGCTCCACCGTCAGTTATACGGACACCACTGCCTCCTCCGGCACCTCTTACATCTACACCGTCCGTGCGGTCTATACCACCTCCAGCGGCACAATTCTCTCCGGCTTCAACTCCACCGGTGTCACCTGTATCCGCCTGAGCAACCCCAGTCTGACCTCTGCCACCGCCTCCTCCAGCGGCATCACCGTCAAGTGGAGCGCTGTCACCGGGGCCAAGGGCTATCGGGTCTATCGGAAGGTTTCCGGCGGCTCCTGGAAACAGATCGCCACCATTTCCAGCAGCGCAACCCTCAGCTACACGGATAACAGCGGGCTGCTCTCCGGCACGACCTATATCTACACCGTCCGTGCGGTGAGCGGCAGCTATCTGTCCTACTACAATACCTCCGGTGTCTCTGCCAAAGCTACCGTAAGCTCTACGCCCACTCTGGTAAACTATGTCACCACAGGTATGCTCAATTACCGCACCGGACCGGGAACCTCCTACTCCCTGGCAGGCACTTTTGCCGCCGGAGCCACGGTCCAGGTGGTGGACGGCGAATCCTATGATGTGAACGGCACGATCTGGTATCGGGTCTACGTCAACGGAAGCTATTACTACTGCTCCTCCAACTATCTGACCAAGGCGTAAGCCACACAAAAAGCGGCGCACTGCCGACGGGATATCCGTCCGGCAGTGCGCCGTGTTTTTATGGAGCCTATGCTTGGAGGATTCCGCTCTCCCCGACCGCCGTGGCAATGCGGCCCATCTCCTTCGGGGGCAACACCAGGGCGAATCGGACGTGCCCCTCCCCCAGAGGTCCGAAGGAGGAGCCTGGAGTACAAAGCAGACCAGTGCGCTCCAGCAGCTCGAAGCAGAAATCCACAGAATCGGTGTACCCCTTCGGCAGCGGCGCCCAGGCGAACATACTGCCCTCGCTGTCCGGCACGGGCCATCCCACAGCCCGCAGCCCGCCGCAGAGGGCGTCTCTCCGCCGCTGGTACTCCTCTCGCCGCCGCTTCACGCCGTCCTGGGGACCGTTCAGAGCAGCGATCCCTGCCATCTGTACCGGACGGAAAATGCCGTAGTCGATCTGGCTGCGAAGGGTGGCAAACTTTCGGACAATCTCCCGATTGCCGAGGACAAAGGAGATGCGCCCTCCCGTCAGGCAGTAGCTCTTAGAGAGAGAGTTGAACTCCACTCCCACCTCCATAGCGCCCGGAACGGACAGGAAGGAGCCGCACTCCCTGCCATCATAGACGATCTCGGAATAGGCGTTGTCGTGGATGATGACGATTTGGTTCTCCCGGGCAAAGTCTACCAGATGCTCATAAAAGCGCCTGGGGGCGGTCTTGCAGATGGGGTTGGCCGGGTAGGAGACGATCATAGCCTTGGCCCTGCGGCGAATATCGGCAGGGATGGCCTCCAGGTCGGGGAGATAGCCGTTTTCCTCCCGCAAATCGTAGTAAACCGGCTCCGCCCCGCAGAGCCGCGGCCCCACCTCAAAGATGGGGTAGCCGGGGTTTGGAACCAGCACCACATCTCCCGGGTCGCACAGGGTCCAGTCAATGTGGGCCAGGCCCTCCTGACTGCCGTTGCCGCTGGTGATTTGCTCCGCGGTCAGGCTGACCCCATAACGGCGAAGATACCAGTTCTGGACTGCCTGGGTCAGCTCCGGCAGGTCTGCCAGAGCATAGGTGTAATTCACCGGATGTCGGACAGCTTCTTCCATGGCTGCAATCACATGGGCGTCAGGAGGAAAGTCCGGCGTCCCCACAGACAGGTTCCAAACCGGCTTGCCCTCGCTGATGCGCCGGTTCTTCCTGTCGTTGAGCAAGCTGAAAATTCCAGGTTGAAAGGCGTCCATCCGGGATGCAAATTTGATCTCCACAGTGATACCTCCTGTTCAGGACTGTTGCAACAGTTCGGTCAGCTCCGCCTCGGAGAGGACCGGGATGCCCAGCTCGTTGGCCCGGGTCAGCTTGGAGCCGGCGTTCTCTCCCGCCACCACATAGCTGGTCTTTTTGGAGACGGACCCGGCCACCTTGGCCCCCTGGGCCTCCAACAGCTGCTTTGCCTGGGCGCGGGTGTAAGAGGTCAGCGTCCCGGTGAGGACGAAGGTCTTGCCCGCCAGGGCGCTGCCCACCGGCTGCTCCCTGCTCTCAAAGCTGACCCCCGCCTCCCGGAGACGGCGAATGAGGTGCTGCGACTGGGGGGCGGCAAACCACTCCGTCAGGCTCCGGGCAGTGATGTCGCCGATATCCTCCACCGCCGTCAAATCTTCAGCCGTGGCCGCCATGAGGGCGTCCAGGGTGGGGAAGGTACGGCTCAGGGTCTGAGCAGCCTTGCTCCCCACCTGGCGGATACCAAAGGCGGTGAGCAGACGGGCCATCCCCTGCCCCTTGCTCTTTTCCAGGGCCAGGGAGAGATTGCGGGCGGACTTCTGGCCCATGCCGTCCAGCTGAGCAACTTTGCTTTCCTCCAGGTCGTAGAGGTCGGCGGGGCTGGACAGCATCCCGGCGTTCACCAGCTGCTGTACCACTGCGGGGCCAAGGCCCTCGATGTCCATGGCCTCCCGACTGGCGAAGTGGGTGATATTGCGCACCAGCTGAGCGGGACACTCCGCCCCGGTGCAGCGGAAGGCTGCCCCGTCCTCGTCCCGGCGCACCGGTGCGCCGCAGACCGGACAAACAGTGGGCAGATGATACGGCTCCGTCCCCTCCGGCCTCCGGTCCTTGCGCACGCTGACCACCTGGGGAATGATCTCTCCTGCCTTTTGCAGCAGGACGGTGTCACCGATGCGGATGTCCTTTTCTGTGATGAAATCCTGGTTGTGGAGGGTGGCGTTGGTCACGGTTGTCCCCGCCAGACGCACCGGCTCCACCACCGCCTTGGGGGTCAGCACCCCCGTCCGGCCCACCTGGACGACGATATCCCGGAGCACCGTCTCCTTCTGCTCCGGGGGATACTTCCACGCCGCCGCCCAACGGGGGAATTTGGCGGTGGAGCCCAGCAGCTCCCGCTGGGCCAAATCGTCCAGCTTGACCACCGCCCCGTCGATGTCGAAGGGATACCGCTCCCGGTCCTCCCCCAAGTCTGCAATGCGGCGGCTGATCTCCTCCTCCGTCTCGCAGACCGGGTGATCGATGACGGAGAAGCCCAGTGTCTCCAGCCAGTCCAGGGTCTCACTGTCGGTGAGGAAATCCCGGCCCTCGATGAGCAGCGCCTGAAAGATGATGCAGTCCAAGCGGCGGCGGGCGGCAATCTTGGGGTCGAGCTGCCGCAGGGAACCGGCGGCAGCGTTTCTGGGGTTGGCCATCAGCGGCTCCCCCGCCTCCTCCCGTTGGGCGTTCAGCTTTTGGAACACCGCCCTGGACATATAGCACTCCCCACGGACGATAAGCCGGTGGGGGGCGTTGTTCAGCTGTAAGGGGATGGAGCGGACGGTGCGGAGATTCTCGGTGACGTCCTCCCCCACCTGACCGTCTCCCCGGGTTGCCCCCCGGACAAAGACGCCGTCCACATACTCCAGAGCGACGGAGAGACCGTCCACCTTGGGCTCCATGACCCAGCGGTGCTGCTCCGACAGCTCCTCCACCTTGCGGAGAAAGTCGGACAGCTCTCCCGGCTCGAAGAGGTCCTGGAGGGATTGGAGGGGCACCTCATGGCGCACCTCCTGGAACTGGGACAGAGGCTGCCCCCCCACCCGCTGGGTGGGAGAGTCCGGGGTGATGAGCTCCGGGTGCTCCCTCTCCAGACGCTCCAGCTCCCGGAGGGCCATGTCATACTCGTAGTCGGACACAGTGGGGGCGTCCAGGTCGTAATACTGATGGCTCCAAAGCTCCAGCTTGTCCCGAAGTGCCTGGATCTCTGCCTGAATGTCCATTCTGTCACCTGTGCTTTCTCTCCCGCATATAATATAGGGAGCGGATTATCGAAAAACGCTTGAGACTTCTGAAATAGAGCAGCGGGGGTGCGGAGGAGGGGGCAAAAAGCCCCCTTCGCGTGCAGTAAAAACGATTTTTAGAACTTTTTAAAGTTCAAAAATCGTACTCATCGTGTCAAAAAGATTTTTGGCACGATGAGGGGGAGGTGGTGTTTCCGTGAGAAATAGGGGTCCCGTTCCGAGAATGCCCGGGAGCCGTCGGCGGCTCTCCCCTGCCCGGCAGCTGGCCCTCAGCCTGCTGGTTGGGCTGGGGCTGGGCATCGGCGTCATTGTCTGGATGAGCAGTCAGCTCCGGCCCGTCATCCTGGCCGTCACCCAGGCAGAGCTGTCCAACCGTATCGCCCGGACCGCCGCCTCGGTGCTGGCGGAGTGCATCGAAGGTGACGACTCGTTTCAAAATCTGGTGGAGCTGCACTACGACGACAGCGGCGCTCTCTCCGCCGTCACCACCCGAATGGAGCAGGCCAATCTCCTCCGGGAGACGCTGACCGTCTCCCTCCTGGATGAGCTGGAGACCATGGAGGACACCACCCTCTCCGTCCCGGTGGGGGCGCTGACGGGGTTGTCTCTCCTCTCCGGCCGGGGGTGGAGCATCCCGGTGCGGGTGCTCTCCGTCTCCAGCGTGGAGGGGGCCTTTGAAAGTGCCCTCACAGCGGCGGGCATCAACCAATCCCTCCACACTCTGGAGCTGGTGCTGGAGACGGAGGTGGTCCTGCTGCTGCCCGGCGGGCTGGTCACCCAGACGGTGACAGCCCGGCTCACCCTGGCAGAGACAGTGCTGCTGGGACAGGTGCCGGATGCGTACACCTATTTCAGTCAGTTTGACAGCATTTCCGACGCCTCGGACGCCTATTTTGATTATGGAGCAGATGCAGGTTAGTCTGCCCCGTTTTTCAGCAGCTCCTCCACCGCCAGCAGGATGCCCGTCTTGCCCGACTCGTAGGTCAGGCCGCCCTGGAGATAGACGGTGTACGGCTCCCGCATGGGGGCGTCGGCGGACAGCTCGATGGAAGCCCCCTGAATGAAGGCCCCCGCCGCCATAATGACCGGCACATCGTAGCCCGGCATAGCCCAGGGCACCGGGGTGACATAGCTGTCCACCGGAGAACCCGCCTGGATGCCCTTGCAGAACTGCTCCACCCTCTCCGGGGTCTGGAGGGAGATCATCTGGATGATGTCGTGCCGCTCCTGCCAGGAGTGAGGCTCGGTGTCGTAGCCCAGCTGTTCCATGATGCGGGCGGCAAAGACCGCAGTTTTCAGTGCCTGGGCCACCGTATGGGGGGCCAGGAACAGCCCCTGATAGAGGGCACGGTTGTTCCCCAGGGTGGCCCCGCACTCCCGGCCGATGCCGGGGACGGTGAGCCGGTAGGACGCCCGCTCCACCAGGTCCGCCCTGCCGCAGATATAGCCCCCCATGGGGGCCAGTCCGCCGCCGGGGTTTTTGATCAGGCTCCCCACCACCAGGTCCGCCCCCACCTGGGACGGCTCCTGCTCCTCCACAAACTCGCCGTAGCAGTTGTCCACGATGCAGACCGCTTTGGGGTTGACCGATTTCACCACGGCGATCAGCTCCCCGATCTCCCGGACAGAGAGGGAGGCCCGGGTGGAGTAGCCCTTGGAG
>JAJQHP010000171.1 GCA_021199695.1 Clostridiales bacterium | reverse complement strand
TGGTGGCTCTGGTGCTTGATGCGGTAGATGGCCGGGTCCCGCATATTGAAGTTGCCGGAGGCCAGGTCGATCTTCGCCCGAAGGGTCATGGCCCCGTCGGGAAACTCACCCGCCCGCATCCGGCGGAACAGGTCGAGGGACTCCTCAATGGGCCTGTCCCGATAGGGGCTGGTGGCCGGGGTGTTCACGTCCCCCCGGTTGGCGCTCATCTCCTCGGGGGAGAGCTGGCACACATAGGCCTTGCCCGCCAGGATCAGCTCCTCAGCGAACTGGTACATCTGCTCAAAGTAGTCCGAGGCGTAGTAGAACCGGTCATCCCAGTCGTAGCCCAGCCAGTGGATGTCCTCCTGGATGGCGTCCACGAACTCCACATCCTCCTTGGTGGGGTTGGTGTCGTCCATGCGGAGATTGCACAAACCATGGTATTTCTGGGCCGTGCCGAAGTCCACATAGATGGCCTTGGCGTGGCCGATGTGCAGATAGCCGTTGGGTTCCGGCGGGAAACGGGTATGGACCTCCATCCCGGCGTAGCGTCCGCCCTCGGCGATGTCCTCGTCGATAAAATCGTGGATAAAGTTTTGGCTCATCAGGCTGTTGTCCTTCTCTGCCAAAGGAATCCCTCCCTCTCTTTCTCGGTGAGCCATATTATATCCCAAAATCTGCCGTTTGAAAAGAGGGAAGAGGGCCGGAATTGATTTTTGCGATAGGCCCGCGCCAAGGCTTGAATTATCCGCCCCAAACGGATATAATGAATCAGTATGCCTGCTATTTCCATAATAGGGAGGAGACTTTTTATGACGTTCAATCAATGGCTGGAGGAGATGGGCCGTCACACCGTCGCCATCGTGGGCATCGGCGTCTCCAACGTGCCGCTGATCCGCCTGCTCACCGACCACGGCGTTTCCGTCACCGCCTGTGATAAGCAGACCCGGGAGAAATTCGGCAACGAGGCCCTGCTCCGGGAGCTGGAGGAGCGGGGCGTCCGGCTCCAACTGGGAGAGGGCTATCTGGACGACCTCGACCAGGACTATATTCCGCTCACCTGGCATCCGGCCGGATATCCCCGCCTTTCAGGCGGCGAAGGCCAGAGGCAGCGTCATCACCTCGGAGATGGAGGTGTTCTTTGAGGTCTGCCCCTGCAAAAAGATCGCCGTGACCGGCTCCGACGGCAAGACCACCACCACCACCATTATTGCAAAGCTGCTGGAGGCCCAGGGTTATACCGTCCATCTGGGGGGCAACATCGGCCACCCCCTCCTGGCGGAGACGGGGGAGATGAGGCCGGAGGACATCGCCGTGTTAGAGCTGTCCTCCTTCCAGCTCATGACCATGCGCCGCTCCCCGGAGATCGCCGTCATCACCAATCTGGCCCCCAACCATCTGGACATCCATAAGGGGATGGAGGAATATGTGGCGGCCAAGGAGAACATCTATCTCTGGCAGGACGAGGGCGGCAGGCTGGTGCTCAACCACGACAACGACTACACCCGCAGCTTCGCGGCCAGGGCCAGGGGGACCGTCACCTGGTTTGCCCGACAGACGGAGGCCCCCTCCGGCGTGGCTCTGGAGGACGGTTCTATTGTGGTCAAGGGGGACCGGGCAGTGCTGCCTGTGTCCGATATTCTCCTCCCCGGCGTCCACAACTGGGAGAACTATATGGCGGCCATCGCCGCTGTGGACGGCCTGGTGTCCGATGAGACGATCCGCACCTTTGCCAGGACCTTCGGCGGGGTGGAGCACCGCATCGAGCTGGTGGCGGAAAAGGCGGGAGTCCGGTACTACAACGACTCCATCGCCTCCAGCCCCAGCCGCACCATCGCCGGCCTCCGCTCCTTCCGGCAAAAAGTCATCCTCATCGCCGGAGGCTACGACAAGCATCTGGATTACGCCCCCCTGGGTCCGGAGATCGTGGCCCACGTGAAAGCTCTGGTGCTGACCGGGGCCACCGCCGGAAAGATCAGGGCGGCCACAGAGGCCGCTCCCGGCTACGACCCGGCTCTGCTGCCCATCTATGACGGCCTGGACTTTGCCGGTGCGCTGGAGCAGGCCCGGAGCATCGCCCGGCCCGGAGATGTGGTCATCCTGTCCCCGGCCTCTGCCTCCTTTGACCAGTTCAAAAACTTTATGGTCCGGGGAGACACCTTCAAACAGCTGGTGCGGGCGCTGCCGGAGCACTGAGAGGAGAGACGCGACTGTGAACTATTTCGACTGCCTGGCCCGGCTGAGCCAGGCCCCCGGCCCCTCCGGGTTTGAGGAGCGGGCGGTGGACGCAGCCTGTGAATTGCTGTCCCCCCTCACTGACGGAGTGCGCCGGGACCGGCTGGGGAGCGTCATCGGCCTGCGCCGGTGCGGGAAGGAGAACGCCCCAAAGGTCCTGCTGGACGCCCATCTGGACGAGGTGGGGCTCATCGTCACCGGCATCGAGGAGGGCTTTCTCCGCTTCTCCTCCCTGGGGGGCATTGACCCCCGCATCCTCCCCGACCGGGAGATCACTGTACTCACCGACCCGCCTATCCTGGGGGTGGTGGCGGTCAAGCCGCCCCACGTCATGGCGGCAGGAGAGGAGGACAGCGTGGTTCCCCTCAAGGACCTGTACCTGGACATCGGTATGAGCCAGGCACAGGCGGAGCAGACCGTCCCCTTGGGCACTCCCATGGTCTACCGGGAGGACATCCTCCGGCTGGCGGGGGACCGCATCGCCGGAAAGAGCCTGGACGACCGGGCGTGCTTTGCTATCCTCCTGCGCACCCTGGAGCTGCTGGAGGGGGAGACGCTGAACGTGGATGTGGCGGTCCTCGGCTCCTGCTTTGAGGAGACATCCGGGGATGGCGCGCTGGTGGCCACCTTTGCCGAGCGCCCGGACTGCGCCATTGCGGTGGATGTGACCTTCGGCGTCTCCCATGACGGGCCGGAGGAGACGGGCTTTGCCCTGGGCAAGGGCCCGGCGGTGGGCATCGGCCCCAACTGTGCCCGCTGGATGGTGGACGGCCTGCGAAAGGCCTGCGCCGCCCGGAAGATCAACTGGAACCCGGAGGTCATGGCGGGCAACACCGGCACCAACGGCTGGGAGATGCAGGTGGCCCGGGAGGGCGTCCCGGTAGCCCTGGTGTCTCTGCCGCTGAACTATATGCACACCCCCCTGGAGGTCATCTCCGAGGGTGACGCAGAGCAGACCGCCCGCCTGCTGGCGGACTTTCTGCTGGGGCTGAGAGAGGAGGACGGAGTTCTGTGCTGGAAGAATTAAAGACCCTCTGCGCCCTCTCCGGCGTCTCCAGCCGGGAGGATCAGGTGCGGGACTACATCCGCGCCCAGGCGGAGCCATATGCCGCCGACCTCCGGGTGGACAACCTGGGGAACCTGATTGTGGAAAAGCGCGGGTCCAAGTCCGCCCCCGGGGAGTTGCTGCTGGCCGCTCACATGGACGAGGTGGGCATGATGATCGACCGCATCCACAAGGACGGCACGTTGGGCTTTCAATTCGTGGGCGGCGTGAACCGGCAGGTGGTCATCGGGAAAAAGGTCTATATCGGCCCCCACCGGGTCCCCGCCGTGGTTGGGATGAAGCCCATCCACTTGACCACCGCCGAGGAGCGAAAGAAGGCCCCTCCCACGGACAAGTTGTATCTGGACATTGGCACCGACTCCCGGGAGGAGAGCGAAAAGCTGGTAGAGCTCGGGGACGTGGCGGTCTTTTCCGACGACATCCGGGAGTTTGGCGACGGACGGCTCAAGGCCAAGGCCATCGACGACCGGGTGGGCTGCGCCGTTCTGCTGGATCTGCTCCGGCAGGAGCTGCCCATGGACGTCACCTTCGTCTTTACCGTTCAGGAGGAGGTGGGGACCCGTGGAGCCCTGGGAGCCGCCTTTGCCCTCCAGCCGAAAAACGTCCTGGTGGTAGAGGGCACCACTGCCGCCGACCTTCCGGGCATGGAGGGCGGCGCCCACGTCTGCCGGGTGGGCGGCGGCCCGGTCCTGCCCTTTATGGACAAGGGAAGCATCGCCAGCCGCAGACTGTTTCTGCTCCTGCGCCGTCTGGCGGAGGAGAACGGCATCCCCTGGCAGACCAAGGAATATATCGCCGGAGGCACCGACGGCAAAGCCTTCCAGCGCAGCGGCGTGGGAGCCAGAGTGGCGGGCCTGTCCGCCCCGGTGCGGTATCTCCACGCCCCCTCCAGCGTTGTCTCTGTCGAGGATTGCCGCAATATGTGTCGCCTGGCCCGTCTGTTCGTGGACGCCATGGCACAGGAGGTATGACGATGAATACATTTGAAACCCTGTCCCGGCTGACCCAGACCCACGGGGTCTCCGGCAACGAGGGGAATATCCGCTCCCTCATCCGCTCCCTGGCCCAGCCCTACGCCGACGACATCCGGGAGGACGCCATGGGCAACCTCATCGTCCACAAGGCAGGGGAGGGGCCGAAGCTGCTCTTTTCCGCCCACATGGACTCGGTAGGCCTGGTGGCAACCCACATCGACAAGGACGGGACCATCCGCTTCGGCACTCTGGGGGGCTTCTGCGTCCCTGACCTGATTCAGCAGACCTTCCGGTTCCAGAACGGGGCTTATGCCCTGTGCTGCGCCCGGGAGGACAAGCTGGAGGAGGCCAAGCTCCGGGACCTGTACCTGGACATCGGGGCTGCCAACGAGCAGGAGGCAAAAGAGCTGGTTCAGGTGGGGGACACCGCCGCCTTTGTCAGCCCACTGAAGCATCTGAGCAAAAACCGGGTCTCCGGCTGCTTCCTGGACAATCGCATCGGCTGCCTTGCCCTGCTGAAAGCCCTGAAGGACGTCACCGCCCCCGCCAACGACCTGTACTTCGTGTTCAGCGTCCAGGAGGAGGTGGGGACCCGGGGGGCCAAGCCCGCCTCCTTTGGGGTGGACCCGGACTATGGCATCGCGGTGGACGTGACCTGCGCCGACGATGTGCCCGGCTCTCTCCACGAGGGGACCGCCGTCATGGGCAAGGGCGCGGCGGTGAAGGTGATGGATCGCTCGGTCATCTGCTCCCCCAGCCTGGTGAAGCGGCTCAACGATCTGGCAGCTGACAAGGGCATTCCTGTCCAGCCGGATATCCTCACCTGCGGCGGCACCGATGCCGGCCCCATCCGCACCGCCCGTAAGGGAGTCGTGACCGGAGGCATTTCTGTCCCCTGCCGCTACACCCACTCCGCCGTGGAGCAGTGCGACCTGGAGGACTTGGAAGCCTGCATCCGCCTGATCCGGGCGGTCTGCGAGGAGGCGCTTCCCACCGTATGAGCACATTGGAGCTATCACCCCGCACCCTGGAGCTGGCAAAGGAGGCCCAGGCCGCCCTCCGGGAGCAGTTTGACGCCATTGACGAGATGGCGGAGCGCAACAGCCGGAAGGTGCTGGCGGCATTCCAGACCCATCGGGTGGCGGAGGCCTGTTTTGCAGGTACCACCGGCTACGGCTACGACGACCTGGGCCGGGACACCCTGGACAAGATCTATGCGGACATCTTCCGGACGGAGGACGCCCTGGTCCGCATCCAGTTCGTCAACGGCACCCATGCCATCGCCTCCTGTCTCTACGGCGTGCTGGAGCCGGGAGACGTGTTGCTCTCCGCTGTAGGAGCTCCCTACGACACCATCCAGGGGGTCATCGGCATGACCGGGGACTATCCCCTGAGCCTGAAACGCTACGGTATCGAGTACCGGGA
>JAJQHP010000090.1 GCA_021199695.1 Clostridiales bacterium | reverse complement strand
AGTGTAGCCTCGAATTTTTGTTTTTTCGAGTGTCTACTCTAAGGGGACTATATCAGTCCTCCCGGCGGCGCTGCCGTTTGATATGGGTGCGGATGATTTACCGATAGAGGGGATAGCGGTCGGTGAGGGACACCACGGCCTCCCGGATGTCGTCGGCCTTGGTGTCATAGGCGGTGGCAGTCTGGCAGATCAGGTCGCCCACCAGGGCGCAGTCCGCCTCGTTGAAGCCCCGGGTGGTGACGGCGGGGGTGCCCAGACGGAGACCGGAGGTGACGAAGGGCTTCTCCGGGTCGCCGGGGATGGCGTTCTTGTTGGCGGTGATGAACACCTCGTCCAGACGGCGCTCCATCTCCTTGCCGGTGAGCCCGGCGGGGCGGAGGTCCACCAGCATCAGGTGGTTGTCCGTGCCACCGGAGACCAGGTCCAGACCACCGTCCAGGATGGCCTTGGCCATGGCCTGGGCGTTTTTGACGATGTTCTCCGCATAGACCTTGAACTCCGGCTGGAGCGCCTCCCCCAGGGCCACCGCCTTGGCGGCGATAATGTGCATCAGCGGGCCGCCCTGAGAGCCGGGGAAGACGGCGGAATTCACCTTTTTGGCGATGGTCTCGTCATTGGTGAGGATCATACCGCCCCGGGGGCCGCGGAGGGTCTTGTGGGTGGTTGTGGTGACGATGTCTGCATAGGGCACCGGGGACATATGCTGGCCGCCCGCCACCAGACCGGCGATGTGGGCCATATCCACCATGAGATAGGCCCCTACCTCGTGGGCGATGTCGGCAAACAGCTTGAAGTCGATGGCCCGGGGATAGGCGGAGGCCCCGGCGATGATCATTTTGGGCCGATACTCTCTGGCCAGGTCGCGTACCTGGTCATAGTCGATGAGGCCGGTCTTGACGTCCACCCCGTAGGAGACCATCTTGTAATCCTTGCCGGAGAAATTCACCGGAGAGCCGTGGGTCAGGTGTCCGCCCTGATCCAGGCGCATTCCCAGCACAGTGTCCCCCACATTGCACAGGGCGCGATAGGCGGCGTAGTTGGCCTGTGCGCCGGAGTGGGGCTGGACGTTGGCGAACTTCGCCCCAAACAGCTCCTTGGCCCGGTCGCGGGCGATGTCCTCCACGATGTCCACACACTGGCAGCCGCCGTAATACCGGCGTCCGGGATAGCCCTCGGCGTACTTGTTGGTCAGAACGGAACCGGCGGCGGCCAGCACCGCCTCCGACACCACGTTCTCCGAGGCGATCAGCTCGATGTTCCGCCGCTGACGGGTCAGCTCCTGGGCGACGGCAGCTCCCACCTGGGGATCTGCCTGATTCAAAAAGGAAAGGGTCTCCTCTACCATGACTGCTCCTCCTGTACTGTGCGCTCCCCAGGGCTAAACGTCCACAGATGACGCACGAATGTTTACCAAACTATTATATCAGAGTTGGGAGAAAAGACAATAGTGGGAATTTCCTGTTTGTGGGGGTCGAAATACGTAGTAATTTGTGATAAAATATCAGGAGAGACAGTAAACTGCCGCAAAGACGGCAGGAAAGGGGCTTTCTATGAAAACGGAGCAGGAAATCAGAGCCATTGTGGAGGCATTGAAGGAGCGTTATCCCGATTCGCTCTGTTCTCTACAATATGAAAAGGACTATGAACTGCTTTTTGCGGTGCGGCTCTCCGCCCAGTGTACCGACGCCCGGGTGAACCAGGTGACGCCGGCCCTCTTTGCCCGGTTCCCTACCCTGGAGGCCTTTGCCCAGGCGGACCCGGAGGAGGTGGGGCAGTACATCCACTCCTGCGGCTTTTTCCGGGGTAAGAGCCGGGACCTGGTGAACTGCGCCCGGATGCTGCTTTCCGACTATGGCGGCAAGGTGCCCGGAGAGATGGAGGATCTGCTCCGTCTGCCCGGGGTGGGACGCAAAACCGCCAACCTGATCCAGGGGGATGTGTACCACACCCCGGGGGTGGTGGTGGCGGATACCCACTGCATCCGCATCGCCGGACGGCTGGGGCTCACTGACGGAACGAAGGACCCGAAACGGGTGGAGGACCAGCTCCGGGCAGCGCTGCCTCCGGAGGAATCCAACAACTTCTGCCATCGGCTGGTGCTGTTTGGCCGGGAGGTGTGCACCGCCCGGCGGGCCTGGTGCGAAAAGTGCCCCCTGCGGCCCTGGTGCAGCTATTTTCAGGGGGATTCTGGCAGAGATGAGGCCCGTAAGGCGGAAAACCCGTGAACAAACGGTGAAAATAATTTGAAAAGTGGCCCAAATAGCTTGCAATTTTAGGCCAGAGCCGTTAGAATAACAGTATACCGGAATAAGATCGGGCAGACCCCGGAAGCGGAGGAGGAAAACCATTATGGCATTCACTGTAAACGTAGACGAATTGAAGAAGAAGGCGGTATCCCTGGGCCAGAGCGGCATGAGTCTTGCCCAGGCGGGCGTAGACAAGGGCATCCAGCTGGCTAACGTGGCCATGCTGAGAGCCGCCAACGTGAAGGAGGACAGCAACCTCCGGGCCGCCTATGCGGAGCTGGGCAAGATGTACTTTGCCGACCACGGAGCCGAGCCGGAGGAGACCTATGCCGCCGTATGCGCCCAGATCGCTGACATCCAGGCCGCCATCGCCGCCAACAACGCCAAGATCGCTGAGACGAAGGTCGCCCCGGAGGCTGAGGTGGAAGTAGAAGTCGAGGTGGAAACCGAGGCTGAGGCGGAGGCGGAAACCGAAGCCGAGGAGCCTGCCGCCCCGGAGGCTCCCCCTGCCGACGGCGACAGCGCCGACTGATCCACAGGTCCGTCATCTGAAATGTGCAAAGGCCCAGGCCGTCCTCTGGCGGCCTGGGTTTTTTGTTCATCGGGGCGCTCCCATTGCTTTTTACATCTCGTTCCGCTATAATGTACATATCGCCCGTCTCTGTGCGTCGGGCAGAAGGCTTTCGTGTCGGTCCCTGGGGCTTTGGTGAAAAAGGTCGGTATCCGGAGGTTATCTGTATGAAACGCTTTTTTTACTGGCTGGCGCTGCTGCTGTGCGTCGCCGTATTCGGCTTTTGCGCCTGGCAGATCTGGGGCATTGTCAGCGAATACAACGCCGGGACCTCCCTCTACGAGGAGACGGCCACGCAATTTGTCACCGTCCTGGAGCCGGAGAGCGAGGCCTCCGATCCCGGGGACAGCTCCGGCGCTGACACTGCGGCGGAGTCGGGGACGGCGGCTGCAGATGAGACAGGCGACGGTCAGAGCGACAGTGCCCCCATCTCGGTGGACTTTGACGCTCTGCTGGCGGCAAATCCCGATGTGGTGGGGTGGCTTTACTGCCCTGACACCGTCATCAACTACCCTATCCTGCAAGGCGCGTCCAACGACACCTATCTCCACCATATGGTGGACGGGAGCTATAACTCCTCCGGGAGCATCTTCCTGGACTACCGCAACGCCTCGGATTTTTCCGACGCCAATTCCATCGTCTACGGCCACAACATGAAAAACGAGTCTATGTTCGGCACGCTGGACAAATATAAAAAGCAGAGCTATTATGACGAGCATCCCGTGCTCTGGCTGCTGACCCCCACAGCGAGCTATCGGCTGGACATCATCGGAGGCTGTGTGCTGGACGCAGACAGCGACTTTTACAACTCCCTGCTCTGGGGGGACGATGTGGAGTCACAGATCGATTACATCCTCTCCCACTCCACCTTTGACGCAGACGCAGAGTGGGATGGCGAGAGTACAGTCATCTCCCTCTCCACCTGCTCCTATGAGTATGACGACGCCAGATATGTCGTCCTCTGTGTGCCTGTTTCTGTGGGCTGAGACGAGTCTGCCCCATGGCGGAAAACCGGCCAGATGCATTCCACTCCCATGTTCCATCCGATTCACGAGCGGGGCTTCGACCATGAAATGGATAAAAGATCTGAAATTCAATTACGAGGACGAGCCCATCCGGTTCCCGCCGGAGCGGGCCAGGCTGTTCCCGCCGAAGGAATATCGGGCCATGCGGGAGCTTGCCGCCGACCTCTCCCTCTCCCGCAGCAGCAGCGCCAAGATTTTCTACCGCCAGGCCTGGTACATGGAATTTTTTGAGGACGACTGCCCCTATTCCCGGGAAGTCGTTCACTACTATCCCACCTATCAGGACCTGACCATGCCGGAGCTGCGGGGATACTTTACCTGGAGGACCAGATTGCGCCACGGCACGCTGGAGCAAACGTCGCTGACCTATGCCTACCTCTATCTCTATGAGCTGCTGCACCAGATCGGCTCGAAGACCAAGGAGGAGGGGCTGGAACGGCTGATCCGGTTTTGCAACGAATATGGCCAGCTGGACCCCCGGATCATGCACTATGCCAGTCTGTGGATCGTGGACTATGCCGTTTATTACGACGTCTCCCCCGATCTGATCCGGGATTTCACCCATCCGGATTTTGACCAGGCGCTGGATATTCTCAGCAGGTGCGATGAGGTGGACGACGAGGCGCTGTTCCCGGCCATTTTGGAGCTCTCCACCTATCGCCTGGAGCGTTCCAGGGGCTATAAGCTATATCCGGAGGAGCTCACAAAGGCGACCTGCACCGGCTATCGCAAGCTCAATGACTGGTACGCCCGGCGCTATGATCGCCCCTACACCCGGAGGCTGTACAACAAGCCGGTCAGTATGTGGTATGACCCCTTCCGCTCCGCCGTGTTTTATCATCAAAAGCGGTTCGACCACTACGAGTACCGTATCAGCCCCGCGCAGCGCTACTGCTGTGACGACAACCAGTGGCGCATGGAACGGGACTACGCCGCCCCGGAGCGCAGCCAGGAGCTGGGTGTATTTGTACGCGCCGCCGACCGCCTTTTGCGGGAGGCTTATGGCGTAAAAGCGCCTTTAAAGCCGGGAAATGAGACGAAAACCATGGTGAAGCTCCTGACGGAGACGATCGCTGAACAGAAAAAGGCTCCCGCCGTCCGGGTAGAGTTCGACCTGCGCAAGCTGTCCGGCATCCGCAAGCGCTCGGAGGCCGTTGGGCAAAAGCTTATGACGGAGGAGGAACGCTATGTGGAGCCAGAGCCGGAGCCGCCTGCGGCGCAGGAGGAGAGGGGGCCCGCATCAGACTGCATCCTCTCCGGAAATGAGCTGCGGTTCATGCAGATTTTGCTGTACGGCGGGGACCTGCAGAGCTTTCTGTCCCAGGGGCATCTGATGGCCTCCCTGCTGGCGGAGACGGTCAACGAACGGCTCTATGACGAATTTGCCGACACAGTGGTCGAATTTGACGGAAACACCCCTGTTCTGGTGGAAGACTATGTGGATGATTTGAAGGGAATGATACCGAGTTGAAGATACCAAAGAGAATCGCCGGCACCCTTATCAACGCCCTGAAGGGCGGCGTGGTGCCCCGGATCGGACTGCCCTATATCACCGTCGGGCGGGAGGCAGAGATCAACGCCCTGCTCCATGACGTGGAGATCATTGCCGACGGCGGGGCGACATTCCGCTTTATCTCCGGCAAGTACGGCAGCGGAAAGAGCTTTCTGCTCCAGACCATCCGAAACTATGTGATGGACCGGAGCTTTGTGGTGGTAGACGCTGACCTCTCCCCGGAGCGCCGTTTGCAGGGGACAAAGGGCCAGGGGCTCGCCACCTACAAGGAGCTGATCCGCAATATGTCCACCAAGACCCGGCCGGAGGGGGGTGCGCTGCCCCTGGT
>JAJQHP010000149.1 GCA_021199695.1 Clostridiales bacterium | reverse complement strand
CCCTCTCTGAGGGAGGTGGCACGGCGAAGCCGTGACGGAGGGAGAGCGGCACGCACTCATGACAAGCGCAAGTTCCCCGGCGAATTCGTTAAGGGGTCGGTGCGTATGCGCCGGAAGTTTTCAGCGAGATGGGGGTGCCTGCCGCACTCCCTCAGTCAGCTTCGCTGACAGCTCCCTCAGAGAGGGAGCCAAGAGGCTGGAGGAATCGCCGCCACTACCTCCCCTGAAAGGGCGTAAGTGCCGCAAAGCGGTAGAGGGGGACCGGCGCAAGCCGGTGGAGGGGTGCAGCAGGCACCTACAACAAGAAAGGCGTTCGGGCGAATTCGTTGGGAGGTCGGTGCGAATTCGCCGTAAGCATCCAGCGTGTCGGTAGTGCGTGCTGCACTCCCTCAGTCTGCCCTTCGGGCAGCCAGCTCCCTCAAGGAGGGAGCCAAGGGCCACCCCACAAACCCACCACATCATCTGTGAAAAAAATCACAAAACCGCCGGAAAACGGTTGACAATCCTCTCCCGCTGAGATATTCTTTAAGCAGGACGAGAGGCGGCCGATTTCCGGGGATTGAAACCGAAGATCAGGCGTCTTTCCCGCTTATGCGTCAAAAGAGTTAGCAAT
Source organism: Clostridiales bacterium (assembly GCA_021199695.1). GTDB lineage: Bacteria > Bacillota > Clostridia > Oscillospirales > Oscillospiraceae > Onthomonas. The sequence continues at coordinate 5,158 of JAJQHP010000149.1, read as the reverse complement.
GACTACCTATATCGGGCCGGTGGGACGGCTCAGACTGCAAGGAGGAACCGCTGATGAGAGGCGTAGAGACCAAGGTTCAGAGCATCCGGCATCAGATCTTCCGCGAGGTCGCGCGGATGGCATACGAGGGCGACGCCCCCTCCGACATCATCGAGGAGCTGCCCTATAAGATCATCCCCGGGGAGACCGGGACCTACCGGAACAACGTGTTCCTGGAGCGGGCCATCGTGGGCGAGCGGCTTCGCCTGGCCATGGGCATGCCCAGCCGGAGCGCAGCGGCCCATGCCCCCGTGTCCCAGGGCATCGAGGAGGCGGACAAGGCGGAGACCTATTACACCCCTCCCCTGATCAACGTCATCAAGTTTGCCTGCAACGCCTGCCCGGAGAAGCGGGTCTATGTCACCGACGGCTGCCAGGGCTGCCTGTCCCACCCCTGCGAGGAGGTCTGCCCCAAAAAGGCGGTCCACCTGGAGAAGTTCAACGGCCGCTCGGTCATTGACCAGGACAAGTGCATCAAGTGCGGCCGCTGTGTGGAGGCCTGCTCCTACAACGCCATCATCATCCAGGAGCGGCCCTGCGCCGCCGCCTGCGGCATGGACGCCATCAGCTCCGATGAGAACGGCAAGGCGGACATCGACTACGACAAGTGCGTCTCCTGCGGCCAGTGCCTGGTGAACTGCCCCTTTGGAGCCATCTCCGACAAGTCCCAGATCTATCAGCTGGGCCGCGCTCTCCGGAACGGGGAAGAGGTCTATGCCGCCGTGGCCCCCGCCTTTGTGGGACAGTTCGGCCCCAAGGCCACCGTGGGCAAGCTCCGCTCCGCATTTAAGGACCTGGGCTTTGCCGACATGGTGGAGGTCGCCATCGGCGCGGACCTGTGCGCCGTCCAGGAGGCGGAGGACTTCGTCCGGGAGGTCCCGGAGGAGCTGCCCTTTATGGGTACCTCCTGCTGCCCCGCCTGGTCCGTCATGGCAAAGAAGCAGTTCCCCCAGCAGGCCAAGTGCATCTCCATGGCCCTGACTCCCATGACCCTGACCGCCCGCTACATCAAGAGCAAGAAGCCCGGGGTGAAGGTGGCCTTCTTCGGCCCCTGCGCCGCCAAGAAGCTGGAGGCCATGCGCCGCACCGTCCGCAGCGAGGTGGACTTCGTCCTCACCTTTGAGGAGCTGGACGGCATCTTCGACGCCAAGGGCATCGACCCGGAGACCATGCCGGAGGACACCTCCGAGACGCTGGAGCCCACCCGTGACGGACGGAACTTCGCCGTCTCCGGCGGCGTGGCCGCCTCGGTGGTCAACGTCATCCAGTCCCGGTATCCGGACAGAGAGGTGAAGGTCACCAGTGCCGAGGGCCTGCGGGACTGCCGGAAGATGATGATGCTGGCCAAGGCCGGAAAGTACAACGGCTATCTGCTGGAGGGCATGGCCTGCCCCGGCGGCTGCGTGGCCGGCGCCGGCACCATGCAGCCCATCCGCAAGAGCCAGACCGCCGTGAACCAGTTTGCAAACAAGGCCAAGGAAAAGGTCTGCACCGAGCCGGAGTACATCGTGGAGCTGGACAACCTGATCTATTGATCTGCCAGAAACCAGAGCAGCCCATCCGCAGGAAAACGGATGGGCTGCGGAGGTTTCAGAGGGCGTTTGACAGGGTGACCGGCTTTTGTGAAGGGAGGTTGTTGGAATGGGGTTTAAAAACGGAAAAATAATTAGAACAAATGGCTTTACCCCAATCGACTTAAATGAACGAAATGTGCAGGAAATATTTGAAAGATGTTTGGCGGATACAAATACGGCGGAAAAGGTTGGGGCAATTCTTTTTCCAACAATATTAGGATACAGCAAAGAGGACGAAAAGTTTGTGCTCTTTGACAAAGCCAAGATTAAGAAAGATAAAAAATCGATCCTGTTTTTATATGGGCAGATCGCTTCCAGTCACCAAACGGATTTGATAACAACCATAACCCCAAAATCATCTTCTCAAAAATATACCGGTGAAGTCTGGACAAGAAATAATGGGATTATAATGGAGTTTTTGTATTTAGGAAATGCAATAGGCATTGTTACTCCATTTAATAAGAAGACTCAAGATGCTGGACGTGTACTTACAGACCCAACCCTGTCCCCCAACGACCCTATGTTCCCTGAATGGTGGGCGAAGCATAAAATCGCATGGGAAGATCGTAAGCGGCAGGGTAGCGCCCTCTGACGACTGCTCATCAAACCGGGTACCGTTCCTCTTTTTTCGCAGAATGACCTTTTGACAGACAATGCAGCCCATCCGCAGGAAAACGGATGGGCTGCCATTATTTTGCGTTGCGGCAGAGCCTCACGGTAAAATGGGAAGGAGGCGTCACTCCTCCCCGTCCTCCTCCGGCAGCCGATCCTCCAGGACGGCCCGCTCCTCCTCGCTGAGATATTTGGGGAAGATGCGCTCCAGAAACAGGGAGAACAGGAACGCCGTCACCACCGGCGCAAAGAGGATGGGCCACCACTGCTCCAGCACGAAGATGACCAGCTCCACCACCAGCAGCACCAGGATGAAGGTGGTGGGCAGGTGCCGGAGGCACAGGGCAAAGGAAGTGCGGAACAGCTCCTTTAACGTCAGGTCGAACCGGCCCATGACGGGAAACAGATAGCAAAACAGCCCGATGGGGACGACCAGGGCCACATAGTAGGCCACGAACATCACCACCCCCAGGTCGCTGGTGGCGTTGGCGTACATGACCGAATAGCCATAGAAGACGAGCAGGAGGACGGGGATGAAGATCAGCGTGGCGGGGATGCCCCGGCGGAGGTTCTGCACAAAGGCCCGCCAGTAGATGCCGAAAGCGCCGTCCTCCCCGTGGCGGAAGGTCTTGACCACCGTGTAGTACAGGGCGGCGGTGGCGGGGCCGACGGTGACGACGGGCAGGCTCAGCGCCGCCCAAAAGACGCTCAGCCCCACAAGGTCCACACACCTGCTGATGATGCGCCAGAATAGGTTGTTGGGATCGAATACTTGTCGGAACATGACGGTCTTTGCCTCACTGTAACGTTGGTTTTCCGGTGGCCCGAGCGAAGGTCACAAGTGCTTCTCGGCCAGGGCCTCTGCGATGAGCTCCTGGTTTTTCCGGGCGGCCTCCGGGTCACGGCGGACGAACTCGTTATAGAGCACATCCACCACATACAGCTGGGCCATCTCCGCCGGGATGCTGCTGAGCTGGAGTGGGCCCTCAAAGGAGCCGCACTGGAGCACCACGTCGGCCCAAACCGCTCCGGGGGACTTGGCAAAGCGGGTGATGAGGACGATCTTCGCCCCCCGCTTTTTGGCCAGCCCCATCAGCTCTGAGATGTCCCGGGTGGAGCCGGAATAGGAGAAGAACAGGATGGCGTCCTGCTCGGTGAGCAGGGCGGCGGCGGTGGCCTGGAGGTGGGAGTCCTGGGAAAAGTGGAACTTGGGGGAGACGGTGGAGAACAGATGGGCCGCCTGCCAGGACAGGATCAGGGAGCCGCCCTGACCCATGCAGTAGACCCGCTGGGCGTTCCACAGCAGGTCCACCGCCTTTGTGACCGTCTCCGGACGCATGAGGGACCTGCTCTGGCCGATGGCGGCGGTCTGGGCGGTGTAGAGCTTGCGGCACAGCTCGGAAAAGCTGTCCTCCGGGCCGATGTTGCCCTCCTGCCCCTCTAGGACGGAGGTGGGCGCTCCCTGCTCGGCCACGGTGGCCTTGGCCAGGGCCAGCTTGAAGGTGTTGTAGCCCTTTAGCTTGAGCTGGCGGCAGAACCGGGAGACGGTGGCGTCCGCCACGCCGCACTCCTCCGCCAGCTCGGAGATGGACATATACTGTACTTCGGTGCTGTGGCTGAGCACATAATCAGCCACCTTACGCTCCGCTGTGGTGAAGTTGTGATAGCTGTTGCTGATATAGGCGAAGATGTTGGTTTCTGCCGTCTGCTGCTGGGGCGTCATTGGATACCTCCCTTGTGGGTGCTGTGAATTTGCGGCGTCCTGGGGCGACTAAGTTACCATTTTGCCTCGATCTCGTCCATGAGCTTGTCCAGGGTGGTCAGGCAGCGGGGCACATGGAAGGGACCCTTGAAGGTGCTGCCCTTGCAGGCGGGCATGGTGGGCAGACCGTCCCGGCGGAGGTAGCCGTACCACTCGCCGTACTCCGGGTCGGCGAAGTGCTGCTCGGCATAGTCGGCGGTCTTGTTGAACCAGTCCAGATACTGCTCGTCCCCGGTGTCCCGATAGAACATCATGGAGGCGATCAAAATCTCGTTGTGGGGCCACCAGAGCTTCATGTCGTGCTCATAGGCCTCCGGGGGACAGCCCATGCAGTCGATGAAGTAGAGCAGCCCGCCGTATTCCTCATCCCACCCGGCGTTGATGGCGTTGTGGAAGATGTTCCGGGCCACCTGGCGGAGAGAGTCGTCGTCGGTGTAGTTGGCCTGCTCCTCCAGGAACCAGCTGCCCTCAATGTCGTGGCCGGGGTTGACCACCCGACCGGCGGTGGTGTCGGTCTGTAGCTCGCCGTTGACCCCCACCGTCTCCAGCACACACTTCAGCTCCGGCTTGTAGTGGTATTTCAAAATCTCGTCCACGCACTCCCGGGCCCGCTGATCGTAGAGGGCGATGTTCTCCGGGTCGCAGCGGCGCATAATGGCGGTGACGTTCAGATAGATCATGGGGTCGCCAAAGGCCCGGCTAGAACGGGTCTCCGGGATGGTCTTGGGGCCGAGGCCGGTGGGGTCCTGAATCAGGCCGTGGTTCAGGTTGTACACCATGTCGTAGGCCCGGCGTGCCCGCTGAATGCGGACGATGTCGCCGGTGTTGGCGTAATACTCGGCGTTGGCGATGGTGTAGAAGTTCTCAGAGTGGCAGTAGCGGCGCTGACGCAGAGGCCTGCCGTCGCCGGTGACAGTGAAGTAGAGCCGTCCTCCGGCGTCGTGGTTGACGCAGTGCTCCTCCAGAAAGTCCAGGCAGGAGCGGGATGCCTCCAGCCACTCAGGGCGCTGGCCGTACTGGGTGCACAGGTAGGCGAAGATCCAGCCGCACCGCCCCTGCATCCAGACGCTCTTGTCGGTGGAATAGATTTTGCCCGTCCGGTCGATGCAGGTGTACACGCCGCCGTGTTCCCTGTCCATGCCATACTTCAGCCAGAAGTCCACGCTGCGTT
>JAJQHP010000035.1 GCA_021199695.1 Clostridiales bacterium | reverse complement strand
TCATACTTTCAGAGCAAGTCGCTGACTTACTTCATGCCGTTTTCGTAGGCTTCGCTCATCTTCTTGAACGTTTGGCCCGTACAGCCTTGGAGATCAGTGTGTCTTTTCAGCTTTTTCAGGTATTTGGGGGTGCTCTCCCCGGTGAAAATCCGAATGTCCAGGCGCAGGCTCCCGTCCGGCTCCGGGGTGACGAAGATCCTGTCGATGAAGGTGTCCACAAACTCCTTGGTGATGACGCCGTTGGCCACATCCTGCTCGGCGGCTTTCAGGGTGGCCCGCAGCTTTTCCATATGCCTTCGGAACTCCCCGCTGGATTCCTGCTGACTGTGCAGGTCCACAAGCTCCTGTTCGGCGTTCTTGATCTCCTCGTTGCACCGGGCTGTCATGGTCTTGAAATCGGTGGGAGAGATGCTGTCCAGCGTGACCAGCTCCAGCAGCTTGTTCTTCTTTTTCGCCGCCATGTCGATGATATGCTCCTGCTCCCCGATTTTCCGGGCAAGTTCCTTGCCGCCAGACATGGTGCGGTACATGGCCTCATATTCCCTCATCATAGCGGCAGACGCCTCTCTGGTGTCCCGGAACACCTCAAACAGCAGCGGTTTGATCTCCTTCTCATAGATGGGGAAGGAGTTGCAGCTCCCCTTGCCGTTCTTGATTTTGCCGGAGCAGACCCACTTGCTGTTCCTGTTGCCCGCCTTGTCCCTGGACTCCCGGCGATAATAGGGCGTGCCGCAGCAGGTGCAGAACAGCTTGCCGGTCAGCAGATTGGCGTGGTTGCAGATGCCCTGTCGGTTTTTCACGTCCTCGCTCCGCCGCCGCAGCACCGCATTGGCGGACTCCCACAGCTCCTCAGAGACAATGGCCGGGACGATCTCGCCGGTCTCGTCCTTAAACATGACCCATTCCTCCTGAGGGAGAAATACCTGCTTTTTGGTGAACATATCCACCACCTTGACCTTGTTGCCCACATAGAAGCCCTTGTATTTGGGGTTGGAGATCATGTTTGACATGGTGGAGTGAGCGATCTTTTTGCCGTTCCGGTTGTGGTATCCCTTCTCCCAGAAGATCGTCTCGATCTGCTTCATGGAATATTCGCCGGTGGCGTAAAGCTCGAACAGCTCCCGTACCATGGGGGCCTGCTCCTCGTCGATAACCAGATGCTTGTTGTTTTTGCGATAGCCGAAGATATTGTTGTTGCCCAGCACTACGTTGGACTTGATGGCCTGCTGGTGGCCAAATTTGACCCGACTGGACAGCTTCCGCAGCTCGTCCTGGGCAATGCTGGACATAATGGAGAGCCGCAGCTCGGAGTCCTCGTCAAAGGTGTTGATGTTGTCGTTCTGGAAAAAGACCCCAACGCCATGCCCCAGCAGCTGACGGGTATACCCGATGGAGTCCAGGGTGTTTCTGGCAAAACGGGAGATCTCCTTAGTGATGACCATGTCAAACTTCCCTTCGGCGGCGTCCTCCACCATGCGGTTGAAGTTCTCCCGGCGCTTCGTGGAGATGCCGGATAACCCCTCGTCGATGTACCCCGGCACAAAGGTCCACGCCCGGTTCTGGCGGATCAGGTTTTCATAATAGGTGATCTGGTTGCCCAGGGAGTTGAGCTGTTCATCAGACTCCGAGGAGACGCGGGCATAGTATGTGACCCGGAGGGGGATGTCATAAATCGACTTTGTACGGAGCATTTCGCGAACACTGTGAATGTCCAATTTGTTCTCCTCCCGTTCAAAAGGTTCGTCGTATCATGTTCTGTCGAAATCATATCACGGCCCACTGTCTTTTTCAACTGAAACCTTTAAAAAGGGCGGCAGGAGTGTCCCCTGCCGCCTGTATCTGCTCACCCTTTTCCGGAGGTATTGCGTGTTTTGATCGCCACACGCATCCTGTTGCGCTCTTCCTCCGTGATGACGCCTTTTTCATACAGCGTGTCATTGTAATAGGTCAGCCAAAGACGCTGGATGATGCTCTCTTTCTCCTGTTCTGTCATGCCCTTTTGGGGGTTCGCCATAGAACTCCTCCTTTGTCCCTTTGGTAAGTGTTCCCTTCTTTGCGCTCATTATGCCCTCTCCTTTCTGCCGCTGCCACAGAACCATATAGCTTTTCCTCAGGCTGCGTGCTATAATGAGTACAAATCGGCAGCGAAAGGAGCGAATGGGATGACCTGTCAAATCGCCGTCTGCGACGACATCGGGGCCGACCGGCAGCTGCTGGGCCGTCTGCTGGCCGAATGGGCGGAGGCCCGGGGCCACACCGTCCGGACGGAATATTTCCCCTCGGCGGAGAGCTTTCTCTTTCGCTGGGCGGAGCGGCAGAGCTTTGACCTGCTCCTGCTGGACGTGGAGATGGGAGAGATGGACGGGGTGGAGCTGGCCAGACGGGTCCGCCGGGACAGCGAGCTGGTGCAGATCGTCTTTATCACCGGCTACTCCGATTACATCGCAGAGGGCTACGAGGTGGAGGCCCTCCACTACCTGCTCAAGCCGGTGCGCCGGGACAAGCTGTTCCAGGTGCTGGACCGGGCGGCGGACAGGCTCCGCCGGAACAGCCGCTGCCTGAACCTGTCCTGCTCCGGCGAGCTGGTGCGCATCCCCTGCTACCGTATCCGTTATCTGGACGTCCAGCGCAACTATGTCACCGTCCACGCCGACAAGGATTACACCGTCAAGCGCTCCCTCAGCGACTTTTCCGACGAGCTGGGAGAGGACTTCGTCCGGGTAGGCCGGGGGCTGATTTTGAACCTCTCCTATGTCCGCCGGGTGACGAAAACGGAGGTCCATCTCGCCGGGGGCGAGGTCCTGCCTCTGCCCAGAGGGGCCTACGAGCCGCTGAACCGGGCCATTATCGACAGGGGGTGAGAGGATGTTTTTGTCACGCTGGATCGACCGCCGTATCGACCGCCGCCTGGCCGCCTATCAGCAGGAGCTGGTGGAGACCCACTACCGGGAGGTGGAGAATATGTACCGCCAGGTGCGGGGCTGGCGGCACGACTACCGCAACCACATCCAGACCATGAAGGTCCTGGCGGCGGGCGGGGACATGGAGGGTATCTGCGCCTACCTGGACGAGCTGGACACCGACCTGAACACGGTGGACACGGTCATCAAGACGGGCAACCCCATGGCGGACGCCATTTTGAACAGCAAAATCTCCCTGGCCCAATCCAAAGGCATCCCCGTCCGCTGCGACGCCCACATCCCGGTAAAGCTGCGGATGTCCGAGCTGGACCTGTGCTGCATCATCGGCAACCTCTTTGACAACGCCATCGAGGCCAGCCTCGCCCTGCCGGAGGAGGAGCGGCTCATCCGGGTGTACATGGACATGAAGGGCACTCAGCTCTACCTCTCCTTCACTAACTTCACCGCGGACAAAAAGCGGGGCAAGTCCGGAGGCCGCTTCTCCACCACCAAGGGGGAGGGCCACGGCTTCGGCCTGGTGCGGATCGACGCCATCATCGACCGGCTGGACGGCTATCTCAGCCGGAACAGCGAGGACGGGGCGTTCACCACGGAGATTCTGATTCCACAGGTTTGATACGATTAACGATTCGTCCCCCGGTTTTTGCGATTCGTCCCCGAATTGCGCCGGGGACGATTTTTTGTGATAGGATGGCAGCGTGAGGTGATGACATGAAGGAACAGAACAGACGGGCCTGCCCCATGCACCGCTCGGTGGGCTTTATGCTCGCCGCCGCCTGGCGGGGGAACCGGAGCGTCATTTTCCTGTGCGTGGCGGTGGCGGCGGTGACGGCGGGCCGCTCCGTGGCCGAGCTGCTCATCGCCCCGACCCTGCTGGCACAGGTGGAGTCCGGGGCCGGACTGGGGGCGCTGCTGGCCGCTGTGGGCGGCTTTGGAGCCGTGCTGGTGCTGCTGTCCGCCCTGAAGGGGTATCTGGACAACAACGTCCTGTTCGGGCGTATCGCCGTCCGGCTGGAGCTGAGCCGGGAGATCGCCCGAAAGACGGACCGGACCTCCTTCCCCAATCTGCTGGACACGGCGTTTCTGGCCCTCCAGGACAAGTGCTGGGAGGTCACCGGCAGCAATGCCGACGCCACCGAAGCGGTGTGGACCACGCTGACCGATCTGCTGACCAATCTGACAGGCTTTGGGGCGTATCTGCTGCTCATGTCCGGGCTGCATCCGGGGCTGCTGTGCCTGGTGGTGGTCGTGACGGTAGCGGGCTGCCTGTTTGACCGGCGCATCCTGGCCTGGGGCTACGAACACCGGGCGGAGCAGGACGGCTATTACAAGCAGGTGAATTACATCCATCAGAAGGCCACCGACCGCACCCCTGCCAAGGACATCCGTATCTTCGGTCTCCAGGGATGGCTCCGGGACGTGCAGGAGAGCGCCGTGAATCTCATCCGTGCCTTCAAGACCCGGGAACAGCGGCATTACCTGTGGGCGAACCTGGCGGACTTCCTGCTCACCCTGGCCCGGAACGGGGCGGCCTACGCCTATCTGCTCTGGCTGACCCTGGAGAAGGGGCTGTCTGCGTCGGAGTTTTTGCTCTACTTCACGGCGGTCAGCGGCTTCACCGCCTGGGTGACGGGTATCACCTCCGGTCTGCTGGAGCTGCACCGGCAATGCCTGGACATCTCCTGTGTGCAGGAATATCTGAACTGGCCGGAGCCGTTTCAATTTGAGGGAGGCAAGCCCCTCCCCAAGGACGCCGACCGCCCCTATGAGCTGCGGCTGGACGACGTGAGCTACCGCTATCCCGGGGCGGAGTCGGACACCATCTCCCATTTCAGCCTGACCATTCACCCCGGGGAAAAGCTGGCCATCGTGGGCCTGAACGGGGCGGGGAAAACCACCCTGGTGCGGCTGCTCTGCGGCTTTCTCGACCCCACGGACGGGCGGGTGCTGCTGGACGGGGAGGACATACGCCAGTACGACCGGCGGGACTACTACGCCCTGTTCGCCACCGTGTTTCAGGACTTCTCCGTGCTGGAACACAGCGTCCGGGTGAACGTGGCCCAGCGGCTGGAGGGCATCGACGAGGAGCGGGTGCGCCGGTGCATCGACCAGGCGGGGCTGGCCGAGACGGTGGCTAACCTCCCCCAGGGGCTGGACACCAAGCTGGGTCGGCTGGTCTATGAGGACGGAGTGGAGCTGTCCGGTGGGCAGACCCAGCGGCTGATGCTGGCGAGGGCGCTTTACAAGGACGCCCCCATCCTGGCTCTGGACGAGCCAACGGCCGCCCTGGACCCCATCGCGGAAAACGACATCTATCTGAAATACAGCGAGATGACCCGGGGGCGCACCGCCCTGTTCATCTCCCACCGGCTGGCCTCCACCCGGTTCTGCGACCGGATTTTGTTCCTGGCGGACGGAAGGCTGGCGGAGGAGGGCACCCATCAGTCCCTTCTCGAGCTGGGAGGCGGCTACGCAAAGCTCTTCGAGGTTCAGAGCCGATATTACCGGGAAGGAGGGGACGAAGATTGCGCAGGAGAAAAAGACGAGCCTGCCCTGGGGTGAGGCCTTCCGGCGCACCCGGCGGGTCGTGGGCATCTGGCGGCGCATCTGCCCCAACTGGTTCTGGGCGACGGGGCTGTACGACGCCCTGACCGCCCTGGCCCCCTATGTGGCGGTGTGGTTCTCCGCCCGGCTCATCGGGGAGCTGTCCGGCGGGCGGGACCCGGAGACGTTGGGATTGCTGGCATTGGGCGCCCTGCTGTCCGGGGCGCTGTTCACCCTGGCCACGGGAGCCGCCAAACGGTGGCGGGACTACCAGAATCAGATGTCCCGGCTGGCCTATAAACGTCTCCGACAGGACAAG
>JAJQHP010000066.1 GCA_021199695.1 Clostridiales bacterium | reverse complement strand
GTCCTCAGCTCCAGGAGCTGCCTCTGGTCCGTCCCCGGAAAAAGGGACAGACCCAGGACCAGGTCCAGAGCCGGCTCAGGGTCAACCTCCGGCCGAAGGAGAGCGTCAGCATCCTTCCGGTACTGGGCTTTGCGGCGGCGGCGGTGATGGCCGTGATGATCCTGTTCAGCTACACCCAGCTCAACACCATCTATGCCGAGACGGTGATCGTTCGGGACGAGCTGAGCGAGCTGCAGGAGGAGGGAGAGAAGCTGGAGGCCCGGTATGAGGAGGTATTCGACCAGGCCGCCCTCCAGGAGGCTGTAGACAATGCGGATGTGGAGCTGTCCGAGGCAGGCAGCGATCAGAAAATTTATGTAGACCTGTCCGAGCCGGACAGCGCAGTGGTTTACGGCGAGAACGCCGGTCTGCTGGAGCAGATCCAGGCACTGTGGGACTCTCTGTGGTCATAAGCGGAAATCGTCTTACATAGGCTGAGGGCAGGATGGCTCCCACCAAAAGAGAATGAAAACGGGGCGTAAGAAAACAGTTCTTTTCTTGCGCCCTTTTCGTCAGAGTAGCCGGGGACGGCTGGAAAGGCAGTAGACCATGAACAAGGAACGGAAAATCCGCGAGGCGGGCAAGGCGGCGAACCGGCTGGTGTTCAGCCGCTCCGTGAAGCTGATGATCGTGTTCGGCATCGCTATCTTTATCCCCCTGATCTGGCAGCTGTATCAGCTCCAGATCGTTCAGCATGACGAGCTGGAGGAGATGGCTGTCACCCAGCAGACCTCTCAGCTCTCGGTCAGCGCCTCCCGGGGCACCATTTACGACGCCAACGGCAACGTGCTGGCCATCAGCTCTACCGTCTACGACGTCATCATCTCCCCCAAGGCCATCGATGAGAAGCAGCAGTCCCTGGACGAGAGCCTGGCCTCCGCCAAGGAGAAGGGGACGGACACCTCCGATTACGACTGGAATGTGGAGGACGTGGTCTGCTCCCAGCTGGCGGAAATTTTGGACCTGGACGAGGAGGAGCTCCACGAGAAGTGTCAGGATACCGACAGCCAGTACAAGCGTCTTGCTACCAAGGTGGAGTCCGACGTAGAGGACCAGGTGCGAGTGCTGATCGATGAATATGACCTTACCGGCTGCGTCTATCTCCAGCCCAACACCAAGCGGTACTATCCCTACGGGGACATGGCCGCCCAGATCATCGGCTTCACCAACGCCGACGGGGATGGGGCCTACGGTTTGGAGGCCAAGTATAACGACGAGCTCTCCGGTACCCCGGGCTACATCGTCACCGCTGTGGACGAGGATGGCACCGACCTGCTCAACTTCTTCCAGGACTACTACGACGCGGAGAATGGCAGCGATATCTACCTGACTCTGGACGCCAACATCCAGGAATACTGCGAGAGCCTGCTGGAGGAGTACTGTGAGAAGTATGAGACCACCAACGGCGGCACCATCATCGTCATGGAGTGCGACACCGGGGCGATCCTGGGTATGGCCTCGTCTCCCGGCTTCGATCTGAACAACTACAGCACCATCGAGGACGAGGAGCTGCTGGACGAGGTGGAGGAGAACGCCCAGACGCTGATAGAGGAATCCGAGGCGGAGGTGGCCGAGGCCCTGGCTGAGGCGGAGAAGGAGGGGCTGACCCTCACGGATGAGGAGACCACCGTCCTGGACTATGACTCCGCCTATAGTCAGGCCTATTCGGAAATGCTCTACTCCCTGTGGACCAACAAGGCTATCACCGACACCTATGAGCCAGGCTCCACCTTTAAGGCGCTGGTACTGGCCGCCGCCCTGGAGGAGGGGGTGGTGGACGAGAACAGCACCTTCTACTGCGGGGGCAGCACAGAGCTGGACATCTACACCATCGGCTGCTCCGGCACCCATGGCACCCAGACCCTGGCGGAGGCCATCGGCCACTCCTGCAATATGGCTCTGCTGGACATCGGCCAGCGGCTGGGGTATTCCACCTTCTATCAGTACTTTTACAACTTCGGCATTATGGAAACCACCGGCATCGACCTGCCCTATGAGAACATCGGAGAGGTGTGGAGCTACAGCGACTTCAACATCACCGAGCTGGCCACCGCCTCCTTTGGGCAGCGGTTCGAGGTGACTCCCATCCAGATGATCACCGCCTTCAATGCGGTGGTCAACGGGGGATATCTCTACACCCCCTATGTGGTGGATAAGATCGTGGACGCGGACGGCAACACCACCTATGAGGCGGAGGCCACCGCCGTTCGCCAGGTCATCAGCGAAGAGACCAGCCAGACCTGCGCCGAGATTTTGGAGGGGGTCGTCTCCAAGTACACCGGCAAGAATGCCTATCAGGCGGGCTACCGCATCGGCGGCAAGACGGGCACCTCCCAGACCCTGGTGGACGGGGAGTACATCGTCTCCTTCATGGGCTTTGCCCCGGCAGACGATCCGGACGTGATCGTCCTGGTCATCTTCGACCGGCCTGAATCGGTGGACGGCGGCGACTACACCCCCTCCGGCCTCTACATCTCCGGCGGCAACATGGCCGCTCCGGTGGCGGGGAAGCTGCTGGCCAAGGTGCTGGACTATCGGGGCTACGATAAGTCCTACAGCTCCGACGACCTGACCGGACAGCTGACCTCCGTCCCCGACCTGACCGGGCAGACCGAGGCCCAGGCGGAGCAGACGCTGAACAACAAAAAGCTATCCTACCGGGTGGTGGGCAGCGGCGACACCGTCACCGGACAGATCCCCTCCTCCGGAACATACATCCCTCAGAACAGCACGGTCATCCTGTACATGGGGGAGGAGGCGCCCACCGACGAGGTGGAGATGCCCAACCTGAAGGGGCTGACTCCGGACCAGGTGGTAGACGTTCTCAATGACCTGGGCCTGTATATGCAGGCCAGCGGCACCTCCGGCTACTACACCAGCACCACCGTCTGCACCAGCCAGAGCATCTCCGCCGGGACCAGCGTCAAACGGGGCACTTTGCTGACGGTGGAGTTTGAGGACACAGACACCTCGGACGCCGACTCCAGCGCCGGCCTGGACGGCTAGAATTTTACTTCATAACAGTAGAAAGAAAGAGCCAAATGTGTTATGCTAGGGACCGGGACAGGGCGTCCCGTCCCGGGGCGGACAAAGAATGGAGAGAGGCTGCCCCGGCGTATTTGGCATTCAGGAGGTTCCAAAGATGAGAGTTGTACTCAGTTTAGTGATTTCGTTCCTGGTCTCCTATGGGATGGGCCGGATTCTGATCCCCCGGCTGATCGCCCTCCACGCAGGGCAGACCATCAAAGAGATCGGCCCGAACTGGCATATGGCTAAGCAGGGGACGCCCACCATGGGAGGCATCATGTTCATCGTGGGCATTCTGGTGGCCCTGCTGCTGGCGGGCATCCCGGACTATATGGAGGGGGATTTCGGCGGCCTGTTCGTCTATCTCTTTGCCCTGGTGTTCGGGGGCATCGGGTTCTTCGACGACTTCATGAAGGTGAAGTACAAGAAAAACGAGGGGCTGACCGCCCCGCAGAAGTTCCTGCTCCAGCTGGCGGCGGCGATTTTGTTCACCGTCCTCATGCGCTCCTTCGGCTATCTCCAGTCCCGGCTGTATATCCCCTTCTTCAACGTGACCGTCGAGATTCCCTGGGTGGTCTATATGATCTTCGCCGCCTTCGTCATCGTGGGCACGGTGAACTCGGTGAACCTGACCGACGGGGTGGACGGCCTCTCCTCCGGGGTGACCATGCCGGTGGCCCTGTTCTATGTGGCGGTAGCAGCCTACTGGGGCTACACCGAGCTGGGGGTCTTTGCCGCAGCCATCTTCGGCGGGCTGTGCGCCTTCCTGATTTACAACTTCCACCCGGCAAAGGTCTTTATGGGGGACACCGGCTCCCTGTTTTTGGGCGGCGCTGTGGCGGGGCTGGCCTTCGCCCTGGACATCCCCCTAGCCCTCATCCTGGTGGGCATCATCTATATCGCTGAGACCCTCAGCGATATCATCCAGGTGACCTACTTCAAGCTCACCCACGGCAAGCGCATCTTCCGCATGGCGCCCCTCCACCACCACCTGGAGTTGGGGGGCTGGAGCGAGGAGAAGCTGTTCGCCGTCTTTACCACCATCTCGGCGGCGGCCTGCATCCTGGCCTTCTGGGGCGTCATGGACCGTTTTCCCACGGTCTGAGGGCAGGACGCCTGTATCCCATGGAGGACGGCGGACCGGTCTGCCGCCCGTGAAAGGAGCAACCAATGGCGTGGAAAACGAATCGGGATACGCCCCGTGACCAGCAGTGGGCCAAGGGTCCCATCGACCTGCCCTTTCTGGCCCTGACCCTGCTGCTGCTGGGCATTGGACTGATTATGCTGTATTCCGCCTCCTCCTATACCGCCAGCACCGAGGCGGTTTCCAACTATGATGCTGCCTACTACTTCAAGCGGCAGGCCCTCTTTGCGGTCATCGGCATTGCGGTCATGTACATCGTCTCTAAAATCGACTATCAGCAGATGCGCTGGCTGGGGGCCATCGCTCTGGCCATCGCCATCTTCCTGCTGATCTTCGTGCTCATTCCCACCCCGTTCAGTGTGGTGAGCAACAATGCCCGCCGCTGGATCAGCCTGGGCTTCACCACCTTCCAGCCCTCGGAGATCGCCAAGATCGCCGTGGTCATGTACTTTGCATCCAGCCTATCCAAACGTCCCCTGGCGCAGCTCCGCAGCGAGCATCCCCAGCCGGAAAAGCCCCGGGGCCGCCGTCCCAGGGGAGCCATCCGGGGCTTCTTCTACGACATGGGGACGGTGTTCCGTCAGTTCCGCAAGCTGCCCGCCATCCAGGGCATCTACCGCTTCGGACAGCGGATTGGCCTGTGGGAGCTGATCCCCTATGTGGTGGTGCTGCTGGTTATCGGCGTGCTGCTGCTCATGGAGCCCCACCTGTCCGGCTTCCTGCTGGTCATGGTGGCCGCCGCCGCCATTCTGTTCGCCTCCGGCGTCCACTGGGGCTGGTTCGTGGCAGGAGGCTGCGCCGTGGCGGGCGCCCTGGGCGTCATCGTCTTTGTCATCGGCTATAACAGCAGCCGTATCGCCGTCTGGCTGGACCCCTGGTCGGACGCCTCCGGTACGGGCTATCAGATCATCCAGGGCCTTTATGCCATCGCCTCCGGCGGGCTGTCCGGCCTGGGCTTCGGGGAGAGCCGGCAGAAATTTGGCTACGTCCCGGAGGAGCAGAACGACCTGATCTTCTCTATCGTCTGCGAGGAGCTGGGCTTTATCGGAGCCACCATCATCATCGTCCTGTTTGCCATGCTGGTGCTCCGGGGCTACTGGCTGGCCCTCCACTCCCGGGACCGGTTTGGCTCCCTGCTCATCGTGGGCATTATCACCCTGTTGGCGGTACAGGTGTTCCTGAACATCGCCGTGGTCACCAACCTGATCCCCAATACCGGCATCTCCCTGCCCTTCTTCAGCTACGGCGGCACCGCACTGGTGATACAGCTGGCGGAGATGGGGGTCGTCCTGTCGGTCTCCCGGCAGATACCCGCGCCCAAACAGGGCTGACCTATCCTGTAAGATTTGTGAGGAAGTAAACATGAGAGTGTTATTCACCTGCGGCGGCACCGCCGGACATATCAACCCCGGTCTGGCCCTGGCCCGGATGTTTCAGGAGCGGGACGGAGCGGAGATCCTCTTCGTGGGCGCAGACGGCGGCATGGAGCAGGAGCTGATCCCTCGGGAGGGCTTTCCCATCCGCACCGTCACCATCTCCAGCTTTTACCGGTCGCTGAGCCTGGCGGGCATCCGGCACAACCTGAAAACGGTGAAAAATCTGGTGGTCTCCCGCCGTCAGGCGG
>JAJQHP010000267.1 GCA_021199695.1 Clostridiales bacterium | reverse complement strand
GCAATAAAACGATGTCACTGAGCCAGAAAGCCCAGAACGTCCGAAAGAAATTTTCCCAGCACGTCGTTGCCACTGCGGTAAATCTCGTGCTTGGCGGTGTGATAGACGATCTTCCGCCCCCGGGGCAGGAGGACCGCCAGATCGTCCTGGGGCGGCAGGAGGACCACGGTGTCCAGCCCCGCCTGACACAGGAGAACGGGGATCTGTACCGTCCTGGCCCGGGCCAGAATGGGGGCCTGGACGCCGATGGCCTCTCTGGCCCAGGAATAGGTGGCGGCGGAGTTCTGGCGGCACCTGTCCTCCCGTTTGCGCTCCAGATACCAGAGATACCGGGCACGGGAGGTGACGCAGCTGGTCTCGAACCGGTCCACCCCGTCAAAGGGGTGCTGGGTCAGCAGGGGCTTCTCCCCCTGACCGGCGGCGCACATGAGCCGGACGAGGGAACGTCCCAGAGGGTTGGGAAAGCCCCCTGCCGCCGGCATAACCATGGGGGCGCAGAGCACACACCGGTCGAAGTCCCCGGGGAACTGCTCCAGATACAGCATGGCGATGGCCCCGCCCATGGAGTGGCCGAACAGACAGCGGCGCTTACCCCGGCTCCGGGGCAAGACTTCCTGCGTCACCAGATGGCGGAGGTCCTGGACGTAGTCGTCAAAGCGGACGGCGTGGGTCAGCCAGGTCTCCTCCAGCAGCCGGTAGGACTTTCCGTGGCCCATGTGGTCGCAGAGAAAGACCCCGTACCCCGCCTGGAGAAAATACCAGGTCAGCTCGGCGTACTCCAGCGTGGACTCGGTGAAGCCGTGGCTGATAAAGACGACCCGGTCGCTGCCGCCCTCCGGCTCGTACTGCTCCCAGTAGATGCCCTGACCGGGGAGACGCTCGTCCATGCCGGAGGCGGCTCTGCGCTGGGCCAGCCGGGCGAGCACCTGCTCCATGGCTCCGTCATAGCCCTCCTCCGGCAGGAGGGAAAAGGGGAGGGCGGTCATTCCTCCCGGCTCCTCTTGCCCTTGACGGCAACAAAGGCGGCGATGGCGTCCGCCGTCTCCTCCGGGGTCAGCTGGTCGGTGCAGACGCACAGGTCATAGGCGGCCATATCCCCCCAGGCGTGCTGGGAGAAGAAGTTGTGGTAGGCGCTGCGGCCCT
The DNA here is from genome assembly GCA_021199695.1 of Clostridiales bacterium. GTDB lineage: Bacteria > Bacillota > Clostridia > Oscillospirales > Oscillospiraceae > Onthomonas. Next base: position 4,770 of record JAJQHP010000267.1, on the reverse strand, counting down.
TGTCGATCTGGCGGATAAAGAGCTGGGCCATGGGGCGGCTGAGCCCCTTTTTCCGGATGACGTTCTGGATACGCCGCTCCTCGGAGGCGTAGACATAGACGCTGACCAGGTCGCAGGTCCCCTTCAACACGCTGTCGCCGCAGCGGCCGACGATGACCGCAGGCCCCTCCTGGGCCAGCTCCCGGATGATCTGGGCCTGGGCCTGGAAGAGCTTGACGTTGATGGGAGTGTCGGTGGCGGGGAGCCCCTTCTCCAGCCGGTCCAGAGAGGCGGCGGCGGAGCGCTCCGCCTGCTCGAACAGCTCCGGGGACAGGCCGCTCTCCTTGGCGGCCCGGTCCAGAATTTCATAGTCGTAATAGGGGATGTTCAGCTTTTGGGCCAGCAGCCTCCCGGCCTCCCGGCCCTGACTGCCGGACTGGCGGCTGATGGTGATAACGGGCAGCGACTGATTTGCCATGGGATGCACTTCCTTTCCGTCGAACGTGTGCCGGGGCGGGACAGACCCGCCCTCCGGCGGAATTTTCTGTTGCTACCATTATAGCGCAAAACGACGAAAATTCAACGGACGATTTGTAAAAGTTGTGAGAATAATACTGCACTCACGGAACTTAGGACCCGTACATCTCCCGGGTGATGGCCTGTCCCGCCGGGGTGCCGGCGATGCCGCCCATGGCGGTCTCCCGGAGGGCGGTGGGCAGGCTCCGGCCCACGTGGTACATGGCGTCCAGCACCTGGTCGGGGGGAATGGGGCAGGTCATGCCCGCCAGGGCCAGGTCGGCGGAGAGCAGGGCGTTCACCGCCTGGGAGGCGTTCCGCTGGGCGCAGGGGATCTGCACCAGCCCGGCGATGGGGTCGCAGACCAGGCCCATGACGTTGATCATGGCGTGGCTCATGGCGGTGAGGCTCTGCTCCGGGGTGCCGTCCATGAGGTAGACCGCCCCGGCGGCGGCCATGGCTGCCGCGGCCCCGCACTCCGCCTGACAGCCTCCCTCCGCTCCGGAGACGGTGGCGTTCTGGGTGATGACCGCCCCCACGCCGCTGGCGACGATGAGGGCCTCCAGCACTTTCCGGTGGGGGAGAGACAGCTCCTCCTCCAGGGTGAGCAGGACGGCGGGGACGATGCCGCAGGACCCGGCGGTGGGCATGGCGCAGATGCGGCCCATGGAGGCGTTGTACTCGCTGCACGACAGGGCCCGGGCCATGACCCGGTTGAGCATGGGACCGCAGAGGGTCCGGCCGCCGGCGGCGTAGTCGGCCTGGGCCTGGGCGATGCCGGTGATAAGGGTGGGCTGTCCCGTGTGGCCCGGCTGGGGGGCCTCCAGAGCGGCGGCGGCGGAGCGGGCCATAATGGTGTAGCGCAGTTCCATCCGCTCGAAGATTTTCTCCTCGCTCTGGCCGCTCAGCTCCTGCTCCTCGGCGCAGATGGCCCTCCAGAGGGGCCAGTCCCGCTCCCGGCACAGAGCGAGCATACTGTTAAAATGAGAATACATATCGTTCACGCCTCCGACGGGTTGAGAATGATGGCGTTCTGCACGCCCCGAAGCTGGATGAGGGTGTCCCGGATGTCGGCGGGGATGGCGGAATCCGTCTCGATGACGGAGCAGGCCACGCCCCCCTTCCGCTTCCGGCCGCAACGGAGCACGCCGATGTTGATGTTGGCATAGGCCAGCTCGGCGCAGATACGGCTGAGCATACCGGGCCGGTCCTCATAGATGACCAGCAGGGTGGGGAAGTCCAGGGTCACGTCGGTCTCGATGCCGTCGAAGCTTGTGACCAGCACCCGGCCGCCTCCCACCGAGCTGCCCACGATTCGGGTGTGGCTGCCGTCCTGAAGGGTGAAGTCCATGACCACCGAGTTCTCATGGGCGTCCCCCAGGTCGGTGGGGTAAAAGTCGTAGGTGATGCCCCGCTCCCGGGCGATCTGGAAGGAGCGTTTCATCTCCTCGTCCTCCTGCCGGATGCCCAAGACCCCGGCCACCAGGGCCAGGTCGGTGCCGTGGCCGTGCCAGGTCCGGGCGAAGGAGCCGTGGAGACCGAAGGAGACATGGGTAAAGGGCTGACTGAGAAAGAGAGTGGCCAGACGGCTCAGCCGGGCGGCCCCCGCCGTGTGGGAGCTGGAGGGACCGACCATGATGGGTCCGGCCACCTCGAACATACTGACGATCATGAGATACCTCCGAAGGGTTACAGTGTTGTCCACGGGCGGCGGAAACCGCACTGCCCGGGCAGGAGAGACTCTGACGATATATTATACCGATTTTTCCGTTGACACAAGTGCTTTTCCAAATTCTCCGGAGGAAACCGCAAGAAAACAGAATTTTTGAATCTGCTCTTGTCTTTTTCCGGGAGATGTGTTATTCTTGTCCGGACACCGTTTTGGAGGAGATCAAAAGTGGAGAATCACATTCCGGGGCAGCAGGAGGTTGCCCTTGTCATTATGGCGGCCGGCCTGGGGTCCCGGTTCGGCGGCGGCATCAAGCAGCTGGAGCCGGTTGGTCCCAACGGCGAGATCATTATGGACTATTCCGTTCACGACGCCATTGAGGCGGGATACACCCGGGTGATTTTCATCATCCGGCATGACATCGAGGCGGATTTCCGCGCGGCCATCGGCGACCGCATCCAGGGCGTCTGCGCCCGGCGGGGCGTCCGGGTGGACTATGCGTTTCAGGAGCTGCGGGATCTGCCGGAGGGCTATGACTTCCCGGAGGGACGCACCAAGCCCTGGGGCACCGGTCAGGCGGTGCTGGCCTGCCGGGAGCTGATCCGGGAGCCGTTCGTGGTCATCAACGCTGACGACTACTACGGCAAGGAGGCCTTCGCCAGGCTGCGTGCCTTCCTGCTGGCAAACGGCGGGGCAGAGCGGCGGTTCTGCATGGCGGGCTTTATCCTGAATAATACCCTCAGCGAGCACGGAGGCGTCACCCGGGGCATCTGCCAGGTGGACGAGGACTTCCGGCTGGTGACGGTAAAGGAGACCCGGCATATCGTCAAGTTGAACGGCAACGCCGCTATCCAGGATGGGGAGACGATTACGCCCATCAATGGCAGCAGCCATGTCTCCATGAATATGTGGGGGCTGACCGGGGAGATGCTCCATATTCTTGACCGTGAGTTCAGGACCTTCCTGGAGGGGATGCGCGACCCCATGAAGGAGGAGTTCCTGCTCCCTATCGTCATGGACGATCTGCTCCGGCGGGGAGAGGTCTCCGTCCAGGTGCTGGAGACGCAGGACAAGTGGTTCGGCGTCACCTACCGGGAGGACAAGCCTCTGGTGGTCCGGTCTTTCCGGGAGTTGATCGACCGAGGTGTCTACGCCGAGGACCTGTACAGCAAATAACCACGAGAAAAGAAGAATGTCCGTCCGTTTGAAACGGTGATATAGTCCCCTTAGAGCAGACACTCGAAAAAGCAAAGATTCGAGGCTGCGATCAGGGGACTTTTCCATGGCCAAGCGGACCTGCCGAGGGTACAGCGCGAAATTAAAACGGAAAGTAGCGGCAGAATTTGCTGTCGAGGCTTTTGCGGCCATCTGCACGGCGGCCCGGTCCTCAATCAGATACCGAGCCACCGCCACTGCCATCGCCTGCTCATCCATGTCCTGAAAGAGATGCCTCTTGCCTGGATACGACTGCCCTGTGTTTATAAAGAGAGCAGTTGCTTTTTTACAGGAATGGTGATAAAATGAGCGTCAGACCATGGGGACAGGAGAACTGGCTGTCCAGTTATCAACAGAAATGACGATACCCGCGCGGCAGGGAAAACCGCTCCGGCTTGCCAATGGCAGAAGGACGAGACCGCAGCCGAAATGATATCTTCGGCTTCAGGCTCAAAGCGGGATTCGCCTGCGGAAAAATCCATACGCCTCAGCAGCTCGGTTGGATAGAGCGCAGCCTCCTAAGTGGAAGGTCAACTTGACAACTCACGCAGAACGGCAAAACCCGGTTCGCTGTTCAAATTTGGTCGGCTACGCAAAAAATTGACGCTGGAGCACAGAACCGGGAATCATGTTCGTTGCTGGATAGGCCGACTAGCATTAGCTCAGCTAAGAAAATTTCACCGATCTGCTAATGACATCAAGGCTACAAAACCAGCTAAAAAGTTCTGAAAATCCGCAAAAATGCGGTAAATATCTATTTGTCTCAGTAGCTCAGTTGGATAGAGCACCGCCCTCCTAAGGCGGGTGTCGGGGGTTCGAATCCCTTCTGGGACGCCAGCCAATAAGCGGAAGCTGCTAAAATCGTGTTAGCTGACACGAAACCGGCTTCCGCTTTTTTATTTTCCCGCAAGTTGTTCGACTGGATTTCCAGCTAAGAATTTTTGAAAATCTTAGCTGGCCAGCTAATGAAAAGGGGCCTCCAGCTAAGAACCCCAAAATGCTCCCTTCTGAGCCAATTTCCAGCTAAGAAAGTTGTCCGTCGAAAAAACGCTCTGAACCATAGTAAATCAGCCCTGCACTATCTTTCTAAGAAAGTCCACAAGTTTCAGTGAGCCTCCTGTGGCTAAGACCGGTTAGCTGAAAAATATCCTCCATCTAAGGAAATCTCTGTTTTGCTAACAAAGCAGAATCCGGTCTTAGCCAACTTACATAGCCCGTTTGTTTTCTCTCTTATGAGAGTGGAACAAACGGGCTTTTTTCATGCTCAAGAGCAAATGGAGGTGAAGGAACCATGAGCGGAAACACAGCAGATAGCAACGTGCGGTATTCCAGAGATAAGCCCAATGACTGCAAGTTCTGTTACTACTGGCAGGGTCGGAAGAAGGGCTGTC
>JAJQHP010000263.1 GCA_021199695.1 Clostridiales bacterium | reverse complement strand
GCTGAACATCTATGAGGTGCATCTGGGCTCCTGGCGACGGCGGGGAGACGGCAGCTATCTCTCCTACCGGGAGTATGCCAGCTGGCTGGTCCCCTATGTGAAGGAGATGGGCTTCACCGCTGTGGAGCTGCTCCCCCTGACCGAGCATCCTCTGGACGCCAGCTGGGGCTACCAGTGTACCGGCTACTTCGCCCCCACCAGCCGGTTCGGCTCCCCCCACGACTTTATGTACCTGGTGGATCAGCTCCACCGGGCGGGGGTGGCGGTGTTTATGGACTGGGTGCCCGCCTTCTTCCCCCGGGACGAGCACGGGCTGGCCATGTTCGACGGCACGCCCTGCTATGAGTACGCAGACCCCCAAAAGGCGGACCTGCCCCGGATGAAAACCAGCGTTTTTGACTTCGGCAAGCCCCCGGTGCGGGCCTTTCTCCTGTCCTCCGCTCTGTTCTGGCTCCGGGAGTACCACCTGGACGGCCTGCGGCTCAGCGCCTTACCCTATATGCTCTACCTGGATGCAGACGGCCGTCCCTGGAAACCCAACGAGGAGGGCGGCCGGGAAAACCGGGAGGCGGAGGACTTCCTCCGGCTGCTGAACGAGGAGATCCACCGGCAGTTCCCCCAAGCCATGCTCAGCGCCGAGGTCGCCACCGAGCGGACGGGGATCGCCTTCCGGGACAACACCTTCCAGTGGCATCAGGGCTGGACCCACGACGCTCTCCACTATATCCAACTGGACCCCATCTACCGTCAGTACAACCACAAGGACCTGACCCTTTCCCTGGGCTATGCCTTTTCCCGGCAGTTTCTCCTGCCCCTCTCCCACGATGAGGTGTGCAGCGGCAAGAGCTCCCTCATCGAGCGGATTCCGGGAGATGACAGGGAGAAGTTTGCCGGAGCGCGGGTATTCTACCTCTATATGCTCACCTGTCCCGGCAAAAAGCTGGTGATGATGGGTACGGAATTCGGACAGCGGGGCCCCTGGCGGTATGAGTACTCCCTGGACTGGCACCTGCTGGAGCAGGAGCAGCACCGGAAGCATCAGGCGTTTTTCCGGGACGCCAACCAGTTCTACCTGGCCAATCCTCCCCTCTGGGAGGTATATAACAACGCCCGGGGATTCCAGTGGGTCTGTCGGGATGACGAGAGCGGCAACGCGCTGGTCTACCTCCGCCGGGACAAATCGGGCCGTGAGCTGCTCATCGTATTGAACTTTTCCCCCGTCCGCCGTCCCCATTACCGGGTGGGCGTAGCCGAGGCGGGAGATTACCGGGTGGTGTTCCACACCGACGCTCTGGCCCACGGCGGCGAGGGCACGGTGAAGGAGAATGCAGTGCTTTCAAGCACCGACGTCCCATGCCATCTGCTTCCCCACTCCATCGAGGTGGAGCTTCCTCCCATGAGCGGGCTGGTCCTCGCCGGGGATTGAGTCGGCGTCTCATAAACCGCCGCTGTATTTCGTATATTTGATGGGTCTCCCATTCAAATATAAATTTGGACCGATGCGGCTGTCAGGCTCGCCTGACGGTTGGACGCAGAGGCCCGGGGCTGGCGCAGCCTCACCTGACGGCTGCGCCGATCACAACAATATTGAGGTGAATGTAAATGAAGAAGGAATGTGTCGCCATGCTGCTGGCCGGCGGACAGGGTTCCCGCCTGTACGCACTGACCCGCTCCGTGGCAAAACCCGCTGTCCCCTTCGGCGCAAAGTACCGGATTATTGACTTCCCCCTGTCCAACTGCGTCAACTCCGGCATCGACACCGTGGGCGTCCTGACTCAGTATCGTCCCATGGAGCTCAACGCCTACCTGGGCAACGGTCAGCCCTGGGACCTGGATAAGTCCGAGGGCGGCGTCCATGTGCTGCCCCCCTATCTGGGCGCAGGCGAGAAGGGCTCCTGGTACAAGGGAACCGCAAACGCCATCTATCAGAACATCGACTTTATTGATATGTACAACCCGGAGTATGTGCTCATCCTCTCCGGCGACCACATCTACAAGATGGACTATGACAAGATGCTGGACTTCCACAAGGCCCAGAACGCTGCCGCCACCATCTCCGTCCTGGAGGTCACCATGGAGGAGGCCACCCGGTTCGGCATTATGAACGTGGACGAGAACGACGTGATCTATGAGTTCGAGGAGAAGCCCAAGCACCCCAAGAGCAATCTGGCCTCTATGGGCATCTACATCTTCACCTGGTCCAAGCTGCGTGAGGCCCTCATCGCCGACGAGAACGACCCCACCTCCAAGAACGACTTTGGCGGCAACATCATCCCCAACCTGATCGGCAAGGGCGAGACCTGCGTGGCCTACCGCTTCGGCGGCTACTGGAAGGACGTGGGCACCATCGCCTCCCTGTGGGACGCCAACATGGACCTGCTGGACATCAACTCCGGCATCCAGGTGTTCGACAAGGGCTGGCCCATCTACGCCCGTACCAACGTCTGCCCGCCCCATGTGGACGGCCCCAAGGCGGAGATCACCCACTCCCTGGTGGCCGGCGGCTGCGAGATCGACGGCGTTGTGGACAACTCCGTCATCTTTGAAAATGTCACCGTAGAGGAGGGCGCCACCGTCCGCTACTCCGTGATCATGCCCGGCGCCGTGGTCAAGGCCGGCGCCAAGGTGGAGTACGCCATCCTGGCCGAGGACACCACCGTGGAAGCCAACGCCGTGGTCGGTGAGGACAAGGGCGCGATCGCTGTCGTCGCCGGCGGCGTCACCGTGGACGAGGGGGCAACCGTGCCCGCCGGAGCCATGTATACTGAAGAATCGAAAGGCGGTGTTGCATAATGTTGAACAATGTGCATGGTCTTCTCATGACCAACCAGCCCGGCTATAACCTGAAGGAGCTCTCCTCCATCCGCTCCATCTCCTCCGTGCCCTACGGCGGCCGGTATCGCCTGGTGGACTTTATCCTCTCCAACATGGTGGACGATGGCATCTCCGACATCGGCGTCGTCCTCCAGCAGAGCTATCAGTCCCTTCTGGACCACCTTGGCTCCGGCAAGGACTGGGACCTGGCCCGCCGTCACGGCGGCCTGCGGCTGCTGCCCCCCTTCTCCATGGGCAACGACCAGCAGCACAACTATCAGGGCATGATGGACGCTCTGACCGGCCTGCGCAGCTATCTGGACGAGATCGAGCAGGAGTACATCATTATCGCCGATGCAGATATCGTGCTGAACATCTCCCTGAGCAAGGTCTTTGACCAGCACCTGGCCACCGGCGCAGATGTCACCGCTGTCTGCTCCAAGAAGTACACCGACCGTCCGGGTTATGCCACCTATTACACCCTGGCGGAGGACGGCACGGCCGACGAGATCCTGAGCAAGTCTGTGCCCGACAGCTATGAGTCGCTGAATATCTATGTCATCAGCAAGGCCAAGCTCATCGAGCTGGTGGACTACTCCGCCGCCCGTGGCCTGTATTCCTTCTCTCATCAGGTCCTGGCCAACAAGGACAAGCTGGGCCTGAAGGTGGTCCCCTACATCTTCGAGGGCTATGTGGCCCGGTTCCCCACCGTGGCGGACTATTTCGAGAAGAGCATGGACCTGCTGAAGAAGGACGTCCGGGACGACCTGTTCAACCCGGATCACCCCATCCGCTCCAAGGACCGCTCCGACCCCGCCGCCTACTATGGGCCTGACTCCAAGGTGGTTGGCTCCATGGTCTCCGACGGCTGTGTCATCGAGGGCACGGTGGAGAACTCCATCCTGTTCCGCAACGTCAAGGTGGGCAAGGGCGCAGTGGTCAAGAACTGCATCCTGATGAAGGACACCGACGTGGGCGACAGCGCCAGCCTGAACTGCGTCATCTGCGACAAGTCCGTAACCATCAGCCCCAACCGCACCCTCTCCGGCTGCGAGACCTATCCCATCGTCTACTCCAAGGGAACCCGTATTTAATGCTTTGCGAGGCCCGGCGTCTCCGCCGGGCCTCTGCCCCAGATTGGAAAGGATTGAACGCTATGAAAATCCTGTTTGCCTCCTCCGAGGTCGCCCCCTTCATCAAGACCGGCGGTCTTGCGGACGTGGCGGGGTCTCTGCCCCCCGCCCTGGCCGCGGACAAGACCAACGATGTCCGGGTCATCCTGCCCCTGTATGCCGGCATCGGCGACACCTGGCGCAGCCAGATGTCCTTTGTGAAGTACTTCTATCTCCAGCTGGGCTGGCGGAGCTGCTACTGCGGCCTGTTCCAGCTGGACCGGGGCGGCGTCACCTATTACTTTGTGGACAACGAGACCTACTTCAAGCGTAACGGCCTCTACGGTCACTATGACGACGGCGAGCGCTTTGCCTATTTCTCCAAGGCCGTCATCGAGCTGCCCGCCCAGATCGGCTGGTCTCCCGACATCATCCACTGCAACGACTGGCAGACCGCTCTCGTGCCCATCTATCTGATGGAGGCCCGGAAGTATGTCCCCGAGCTCACCGGGGCCAAGACGGTCTACACCATCCACAACATCGAGTATCAGGGCCGCTATGGCAACTCCATCCTCACCGACGTCTTTGGCCTGGACTACAACACCTACTTCAACGAGCATATGCTCTCCTTCTACAACGACGTCAACCTGATGAAGGGCGCCATCTATGCCTCCGACTTTGTGACCACCGTCTCCCCCACCTATGCCAACGAGCTGCAATACGCCTTCTACGCTCACGGCCTGGAGGGTGTGGTGGCGGAGAACCAGCACAAGATCCGGGGCATCCTCAACGGCATCGACATGGACGCCTTCAACTCCGAGAAGGACCCCAAGATTGCCGCCAACTTCTCCATCGATGACCTCTCCGGCAAGGCGGTCTGCAAGGCCGACCTCCAGCGTCAGCTGGGCCTGGAGGAGGACCCGGACGCCGCCATCATCGGCTCCATCTCCCGTCTGGTGGGCCACAAGGGCTATGACCTGATCACCGCCGCCTTCGACCGGATCATGGACAACCACGTCCAGTTCGTCCTCCTGGGCACCGGCGAGTGGGGCTTTGAGGAGTTCTTCCGCAACGCCCAGGCCCGGTATCCCGGCCGTGTCTCCTCCAACATCACCTACTCCGCCCCCCTGTCCTCCGCCATCTATGCCGGAGCCGACCTGTTCCTCATGCCCTCCATCGCAGAGCCCTGCGGCCTGAGCCAGATGATCGCCCTGCGGTACGGCACCGTTCCCATCGTCCGGCTCACCGGCGGCCTGAAGGACTCCGTCCCTGCCTACGACCCCGAGACGAAGGAGGGCCTGGGCTTCACCTTCGGCAACATCAACGCCGAGGATATGCTGGGTGCCGTGGACCGTGCTCTGGCCGTCTACGATGACAAGGATGCCTGGACCGATCTGATGAAGCAGGGAATGCAGGCCGACTTCAGCTGGACCAAGTCCGCCGAGGAGTATATGGACATCTACCGCACCATCCTCATGTAAGGCAGTCCCCGTAAAAACACCACAAAAACCATCTGCCGCCCGCCGGAGCCTCCGGCGGGCGGCAAAATTACGCCCCTGCACCGTCCGGAGACAGCGCAGGGGCGTGAATGTTTGAAAAGAGATCGCTTACCGCTGGATACGGCCGGAGCCGTCGCCGCCGGCCAGCTTCTCCACCTCGGAGACGGAGACCATGTTGTAGTCGCCCTCGATGGTGTGCTTCAGAGCAGAGGCTGCTACGGCGAACTCCACCGCAGCCTGGGTGTCCTTGCCGTTCAGCAGGGCATAGATCAGGCCGCCGCCGAAGCTGTCGCCGCCGCCCACGCGGTCCACGATGCGCAGCTCATACTTCTTGCTGAAGCAGTACTCGTCAGTGGCGACGTTGTACAGCATGGCGCTCCAGCCGTTGTCGGAGGCGCTGTGGGACTCCCGGAGGGTGATGGCCACCTTCTCGAAGCCGAACTTGTCTGCCAGCTGCTTGGCCACAGACTTGTAGCCCTCATGGTTCAGGGTGCCGCCAT
>JAJQHP010000012.1 GCA_021199695.1 Clostridiales bacterium | reverse complement strand
CGTTCTCCCGCTTTCCCGCCCCGGTGGTGGCATAGCGGACATGGCCCACCGCCATCGTCCCGCCCAGCTCCCTGAGTTTTTCCTCGTCGAACACATCTCCCACCAGGCCCACGTCCTTGTAGTAGGACAGCTCCCGGTCGTTGGTGGTGGCGATGCCGCAGGCCTCCTGGCCCCGGTGCTGGAGGGCGTACAGCCCGTAATAGGTGGTCTTGGCACAGTCCCCCTTGGGGTCCCAGCAGCCAAAGACGCCGCATTCCTCATGGATGCTCATGGAGTGTCCTCCTCGATTCGTTCTGTCGTTGCGCGCTCCTCATTCCGGCACGGCGATGCGTCCGGCAATGGCGGAGGCGGCGGCGGTGGCAGGGGAGGCCAGGAAGATCTCCACCTTAGAGGTCCCCATCCGGCCCAGGAAGTTCCGGTTGTTGGTGGCCACCACCCGCTCCCCGTCGGTGAGGATGCCCCCCGTCCGTCCGCAGCACAGGCCGCAGCCCGGGTGGGTGATGATGGCCCCTGCCGCCGCCAGAATGTCCAGCGTGCCGTTCTCCAGCGCCTGGAGATAGACCTTGCGGCTGGCCGGGGTGACGATGAGCTTGACAAAAGGGGCCACCTGACGGCCCTTCAAAATCTCCGCTGCTGCCATCAGGTCCTCCAGCCGCCCGTTGGTGCAGGAGCCCAGGAACACCTGGTCGATCTCCAACCCTGCCAGCTCGCTCACCGGGCGGATCTTGTCCACCTGAGAGGGGCAGGCCAGCACGGGGACCAGCTCCTCCGCCTGATAGCGGAGGGTGCGGAGATAGCGGGCGTCGTCATCTCCGTGGAGGGCGCGGAGCTCCTCCGTCAGTGGGACCTCGCAGTATTCCGCCGTCTTTTCGTCCGGGGTAAACAGGGCGCACTTGGCCCCCGCCTCCACCGCCATGTTAGACATGGTCATCCGGCTGGAGACGGACATAGCCTCCACGCAGGAGCCGGAGAATTCCAGGGCGCAGTAGGAGGCCCCGGCGGCGGTCAGGTCTCCGATAATGCGGAGGATGACATCCTTGGAGGCCACATTCTCCGGCAGAACGCCGTCGATGACGATGCGGATGGTCTCCGGTATCTTCACCCACAATGTCCCGGTGCCCAGGATGGCCGCCATCTCGGTGTAGCCGATACCGGACGAGAAAGCCCCCACGCAGCCGTAGGTGGTGGTGTGGCTGTCGGTGCCAAAGACCACGTCTCCCGGCTTCACATATCCCGCCTCGGTCATGAGCTGGTGGCAGATGCCGTCGGAGCGGTGGACGTGGGTCAGGCCGTATTGGGCGGCAAATTCGTTGCCGATGCGATGGTGCCGTGGGTCGTCCAGCTGGCTGGCCGGGACCAGGTGGTCATAGATAAGCACCACCTTGTCCGGGTCCCACAGCCGGGTAAAGCCCATCTCCTCAAATTTGTCCTTGACGAAGGGGATAAAGATGTCGTGGATCATCACCCGATCCACGTTTACGGTGACGATGTCTCCCGCCTTTGCGTCCGTCAGGCCGGTGTTCCGGCGGATGAGCTTTTCAATGAAGGTCGCTCCCATGTCTCTCCCCTCCTCAGTCCAGGCCGTTCCGGCGGCGCATGGCCTTTACCAGGCCCCCGGCGTTGATGATCTCCAGCAGATTGTCCGACAGAGAAGCAATAGGATAGGTCTTGCCCTTGCAGACGATCTCCTTCCCCACTGTCACCGTCACCTCGTCGCCGTCGGCCACGTCAGGCCGGAGGGCGGGGCACTCGATGAGCAGTAGGCCGTTGTTGATGGCGTTGCGGAAGAAGATGCGGGCAAAGCTCCCGGCGATGACGCAGCGCACCCCCAGGGCCTTGATGACCTCCGGGGCCTGCTCCCGGGAGGAGCCACAGCCGAAGTTGCTCCCGGCCACGATCACGTCTCCCGGCCTGATCTGGGCCGCCAGCTCCGGGCGCAGAGGAGAGAAGGCGTAGGGCCTCATATCGTTCACGGTTTTCAGGGCCAGGTATTCCGTGGGGATGACGATGTCCGTGTCGATGTCGTCCCCCAGCACCCAGATACGGGCGGTAAATGTCTCTGCCATAGCTCAGCCCTCCACAGGGGGGAGCCGGTCCGCCGTGGCGATCTCCCCCAGAATGGCGGAGGCGGTCACCGTCTCCGCAGAGGCCAGGTACACGAAGGAGCCGGGATGGCCCGCCCGGCCCTTGAAGTTACGGGTGCCGGTGCTGATGAGGGTCTCTCCCTCACCGATGACCCCCTGGCAGCTGCCCCAGCAGACGGAGCAGTTGGGATTCATGACGATGGCCCCGGCCTCCATGAAGATTTTCAGCAGGCCCTCCGTCAGGGCCTGGCGATAGACCTCGCCGCTGGCGGGCACCACCAGGAAGCGGACGGCGTCCGCCACCTTCCGGCCCCGGAGAAGGGCCGCCCCCGCCCGGAGGTCCTCCATCCGTCCGTTGTTGCAGGAGCCGAGGAACGCCTCGTCGATGGGGATGCCCCGGCACTCGGTCGCCGGGACCACCTGGTCTACAAAGTGGGGCTTTGCCACCACCGGGACGATGCTGCCCAGGTCAATGTCGTAGGTCTGGGCATAGACAGCGTCCGGGTCGCTGTGGAACACCGCCTTGGGCGTCCGGCCCCGGGCAGTCAGATAGTCCAGTGCCACCCGGTCCGCCTCCATGACGGCGGTTTTTGCCCCCGCCTCCACGCAGAGGTTGCAGACGGCGATGCGGTCGGACATGGTCAGAGTAGCCAGCCCCTCTCCGCCGAACTCCATGGCCTTGTAGTTGGCCCCGTTGGCCCCGATCTGGCCAATGATGGTGAGAATGAGGTCCCGGGCGGTGACGCCGGGGTTCAGCCGGCCGTGGAGGTTGAATTTCAGGCTCTCCGGCACCAGCACCCAGCTGTGGCCGGTGACCATGGCGTATAAGTAGTCGGTGCAGCCCACACCGGTGCCGAAGGCCCCCAGGGCTCCATAGGCGCAGGTGTGGCTGTCCGCCCCGAAGATGAGCTGTCCCGGACGGACATGGTTCTCCATCATCAGCTGGTGGCAGACCCCCTTGCCCTCATAGAAGGTGATGCCGTGGGTCTTGGCGAAGTCCCGCATTTTCTTCTGGCTGGCCGCCGTCTTGGGGCTGTCCGAGGGGCAGTTGTGGTCTACGATCCAGACCAGCTTGTCCACATCGGCAATGTGGGGATGGGCCAGCTTGTTGTACATATCGATGGTCAGGTGGGTGGTGCCGTCGTTGCTCATGAGCAGGTCCAGCTCCACCGTATGGATGTCCCCGGGGCGGACGCTGTCCACCCCCGCCGCCGAGGCGATGATCTTTTCCGCCAGTGTCATACCCATCTCTCACGCCTCCTCATTCAGAGAGGCCAGCAGGCCGCCCTGGTTCAAAATCTGCTGCATATAGGGGTTGAGCCGGGTGCAGGTGAACCGCTCCCCGTGGACGGTGGCTACCCCTTCGGTGAGAGACAGCTCCATCTCCTCTCCGTCCTGAACGTGGTCATACAGCTCCTTACACACGATCACCGGCAGGCCGATATTGATGGCGTTGCGGAAGAAGATGCGGGCAAAGCTCTTTGCCACCACCGCCCGCACCCCCAGGGCTTTTAAGACTGCCGGGGCCTGCTCCCGGGAGGAGCCGCAGCCGAAGTTCTCCGCCGCCACCACATAGTCCCCCGGCTGCACCCGGCTGGCGAATGTATCATCCAGGGATTCGAAGGCGTGGGACTTCATCTCCTCCACCGTGGGGTAGAGCAGGTACTGGGAGGCGATGATCTGGTCTGTGTCCACGTCGGTGTGGAATTTAAAGATTTTACCCATATATGTCACTCCATTTTCCGGGTCCGGCCCGTGCAGTCTGTTTCGTCTATTATACATGGAATCCGCCGGTCGTGCAAGGGAGAGCGGCGGATTCTTCCCGGGAGCGGGGAACCCCTCTTATCAAATTCGCAATTTCAGGGGGAATCCCCCGGCGGAATTCTGCTATTTTGTCCATTTTCTCCCTTTTCCCAACATAGTATAATACAGGCTGTACTGGAGGACTTCCGTCCGCCTTATTTTTATGTCAACCTACAGCTTGGAGGGAAAGGCTTTATGCTCCTGATTTTCAGTAAAATGCTCACCATTGGTCTGCTGCTGTGCGTCGGCGTTCTGCTGTTCCGGCTGGGCATCGTCTCCGAAAAGGGCAGCAAGGAGCTGTCCGCCATGATCGTCCAGCTGTGCAGTCCGGCGATGATCGTGGTCAGCGCACTGGAGGACACCTCCGAGTTCACCCTGGAAAAGCTGGGCGTCACCGCGCTGGTCTGTGTGGGGATCTACGCCTCCTTCCTGGTGGTGGGCGAGCTGATGCCCATTCTGACCAGGACCCCCAAGGAGGAGCGCACCTCCTATCATATGCTCTCCCTGTTTGGAAACGTTGGTTTTGTAGGCATTCCGGTCGCTCTCTCCATTCTGGGGACCTCCGCCATGCTGTATGTGGTCATTTTCAACGTGATGTACTCCCTGCTCTTTTACAGCTATGGCTACCACGCCGTCTCCAAGGCGGTGGGAAAGCCCATCCCCTTCCGTCTCTCCTCCCTGTTCAATCCCGGCCTGGTGGCCTGCTACATCGCCATCGCCCTCTATCTGCTGCCCATCTCCGTCCCGGAATTCCTGGGGGATACCCTGAGCTATATCGGCAGCTGCACCACCTTCCTCTCGCTGGTGGTGCTGGGGATCAGTCTGGCCACCACCTCGCTAAAAAAGGTGCTGACCAACCCCCGGGTCTATCTCTTTCTGGCGGTGCGGATGCTGGCCCTGCCCATCCTGCTGGCCCTGGCGCTGGGCCGGCTGCTGCCGGACAGTATGATGGTCTCCGCCCTAGTGCTTCTGGCCGCCATGCCCGCCGGAAATATGCCGGTGATGCTGGCAAAGCAGTACGACATGGATACGGACACCCTGACCAGCGGCATTATCACCTCTACTCTGCTGTGCCTGGTGACCATCCCCATCGTGTCCTCCTTTTTCCCTGCGTGAGAGCATAAAATGAAGCGCTCCCGGCCTGTTCTTGTTTCCTTTTGTTAATATTTGTATTTGAAACAGCCTTGCTTTTCCGTCTTATGGGGACTACAATAGCCGATATCATGAAAGTTATATCCCTTTTGGCATACCGTATCGCTGCCTGCTATTTTATCCCATAAGGAGCTGATGCTATGGATGCACTTCATCTGGACCGTTCCCAGGTGTCCCATTCCCGGGCCCTGAGTGAGTCTGCCTACAATCTCACCATCGGCGGCCTGCTGCTCTACGGTCTGGGGGCCAACGCCCTGCTCTGCTATCTGTTCAGCGACCTGGCCTATTATCTCTCCGGCGGCTTTGCCGCCCTCTTCCTTGTGCTCTATATCGTCTGCGTCTTTCTGTCAGTGACGTTGAGCGCTTCTCTCAGCCCTGTGGTCAACTTCATCGGCTACAATCTGCTGGTGCTGCCCATCGGCTTGCTGCTTTCGGTGTCTGTCTCTGCTGTCTCCTTCCAGACCATCCAGTCCGCCGTAGTGGGGACGGGAGTGTTCGTGGTGCTGATGGTGGCGGTATCCTGGGCCAGACCGGACTTCTTCCTCTCCCTGGGCCGGACCCTGTGGGTGGCTCTGGCGGCAACCCTGGTGGCGGAGATCGCGCTGTATTTTCTGGGCTTCGCCGGTGGACTGCTGGACTACCTGTTCGTGGCCATCTTCTCCCTCTACCTGGGCTTTGACTGGGCCAGAGCCAGCACCTGCGCGCCCACGCTGCGCAACGCCATTCTCTCCGCCACACAGGTCTACCTGGATATCGTAAACATCTTCGTCCGCTTGCTGTCCATTTTCAGCCGCCGGAGAAATTAAACAGAGAAGTCATTCCAACAGGGAAGCGGGCGCTCCGCTTCCCTGTTTTTGTGGTTCTATAATAAATGTTGGGGTCAGGTTCAGAGCCTGACCCCAATTCTACAAA
>JAJQHP010000255.1 GCA_021199695.1 Clostridiales bacterium | reverse complement strand
CTCCGGAGCCGTTCACCGATGGAAGCTATCAGGGAATCGTTGGAATCTGAGTCTGGGAGGTAAGACATATGACGGAACTGGGACAATGGATGACGCTAGGGTGGCAGCGATTGATGTGGGTCCTCTGCCCGACAGAGGGACTGCATTACATCGGCGGGAGCGACGTGCTGCCCCCGCCTTTAGACCGGGAGCAGGAGCGGGCATTGCTCCTGAAAGTCCGGGACGGAGACCAGCAGGCCCGCTCCACCCTCATCGAGCACAATCTGCGCCTGGTGGTCTATCTGGCCCGCCGGTTTGAGAATACGGGTATCAATCTGGAGGACCTGATCTCCATCGGCACTATCGGCCTGGTCAAGGCGGTGAGTACCTTTAACACGGACAAGAACATCAAGCTGGCCACCTACGCCTCCCGATGTATCGAGAATGAAATCCTCATGTACCTGCGGAAAACCGCCAACCAGAAGGGAGAGATCTCCTTTGACGAGCCGTTGAACACCGACTGGGACGGCAACGAGCTGCTCCTGTCCGATGTGCTGGGGACGGACGACGATCTGGTCATCCGTCCCATGGAGGACGACGTGGACCGGCAGCTGCTGCGGCAGGCCCTGAGCAACCTGGGCGAGCGGGAGCGCACCATCATCGATCTGCGTTTCGGCCTGGGCGGCCGCCGGACTTGTACACAAAAGGAGGTGGCGGACCGGATGGGTATCTCCCAGTCCTACATCTCCCGGCTGGAAAAGCGCATCATCGCCCGGCTCCGCAAGGACATCGTGCAGATGGAGGGATAGCAGCCGGAAGTTCCCTCATCTGACCGGAAGGGACGCTTCCCGCCCGATCTCTCCCGCATAGGAAAAACCTCCGCTGGAGATACTGAGAGCAGTATCACGGGAGGTTTTTCGTATGAACGGCAAGGTAGAGATTTGCGGCGTGAATACGTCCAAGCTGAAGGTATTGAAAAGCGAGGAGATGACCGAACTGCTCCGCCGGGTCAAGCGGGGAGATCAGCAGGCCCGGCAGGAGATGATCGAGGGTAATCTGCGCCTGGTGCTCTCCGTCATCCAGCGGTTTGCTGGGCGGGGAGAGAACATGGATGACCTGTTCCAGGTGGGCTGTATCGGTTTGGTCAAGGCGGTAGACCGGTTCGACTGCGACCAGTTTGAGGTGAAGTTCTCCACCTACGGCGTCCCTCTGATTTTGGGGGAGGTGCGGCGGTTCCTCCGGGACTCCTCCGCCCTCCGGGTCAGCCGCTCCATGCGGGACATGGCCTATCGGGTGCTCCAGACCCGGGAGGAGTTCACCCGGGAGCACCAGCGGGAGCCGTCCCTGGACGAGATCGCCAAAATCCTGGAGCTGAAACGGGAGGACGTGGTCTTTGCCATGGACGCCATCTCCGACCCGGTGAGCCTGTACGAGCCCATCTACTCCGACGGCGGGGATACAGTGTGCGTCATGGATCAGGTGAAGGACGAGAAGAACAACGACGAGCACTGGCTGGAGCACCTGGCCCTCCGGGACGCCATGGAACGCCTCCCCGAGCGGGAGCGGCACATCCTGGAGCTGCGGTTCTACCAGGGCAAGACCCAGATGGAGGTCTCCGCCGAGGTGGGCATCTCCCAGGCTCAGGTCTCCCGGCTGGAAAAGAGCGCCATCGGACAGATACGGAAAAATATCTCATAGCCCCCGGCTGCCCGCCGGGGGAATTTTGCGGAATCCCGGGAAATGTGTACGGTGAAGCCCTAGCATTTTTTCCCGTTCTGTGGTATGCTGATTCCGTTATCACATTTCCCATGAGCGAGGACGGAACGGCAAATGAAGCTAACTCTCAAGGGCCACAGCTACCGCTACGCTGTGGAGCAGATCATGCTGGTGCTTTTCCCGGATCAGCGGCCGGAATACCCGGAGACAGAGCCGACAGGGGAGGGGCCGTGGGCGGTCTCCGAGCTGACATATACGGACGGAACAGCCCACTGTGACACGGCGATTTGTCTCACCGACAGGACGGTCTCCGGCACGGCACAGCTCTCGGAGGCGGCTCTGACCGGGGAGGCCCTGGTGCGTGACCGGCTGCTCCAACGGCTCATCAAACAGTCCTTCTATCTTGCGGCGGTGCAGCTTCTGGACAAAAAGCCGGACTGGGGCGCCCTCACCGGCATCCGCCCAGCCAAACTGGCCTCCAAAGCGTTGGAGGAGGGGCTGAGCGAGGAGGAGACGGAGCAGCGGTTCCTGCAGGAGTATTTTGTATCCCCTCAGCGGACGAAGCTGGCGCTGGAGGCGGCCAGAGCCGGGCGGGAGATCCAGCAGTCCCTCCATCCGGAGGAGCTGTCTCTCTATGTGGGCATCCCGTTCTGCCCCACCCGCTGCGCCTACTGCTCCTTTGTCTCCGCCGATGTGCAGAAGGCGATGAAGCTGGTGGAGCCGTATCTGGACGCCCTGGACCGGGAGATCGACGCCGCCGCAGAAGTCCTGCCCCGGGCGGGGGCGGCGGCCCGCTCGGTCTACATCGGCGGCGGCACCCCTACCACCCTCTCACCGGCCCAGCTGGACCGGCTGCTGGGACATATCCGCAGGGCCTTTGACCTCTCCCGTCTCTCCGAGTGGACGGTGGAGGCGGGACGACCGGACACCATCACCGCGGAAAAGCTGGCCGTCCTCCGACAGCACGGGGTAGACCGGGTGTCCGTCAATCCCCAGACCATGGAGGACGAGGTGCTCCGGGCCATGGGCCGGGAGCACACGGCGGCGGACATCCTCCGGGCCTATCGTCTGGCCCGGGACTCCGGGATACCGGCGGTGAATATGGACCTGATCGCCGGACTGCCCCGGGACACGGTGGCAGGATTCCGATACTCTCTGGACACCGTCATGGACCTGGAGCCGGAAAACATCACCGTCCACACCCTGGCTCTGAAAAAGGGCTCCCGGCTCATTCTGGAGCGTCAGGGCCTGCCCACCGGGGAGGAGACGGCCCAAATGCTGGACTACGCCTGGCCCCGGCTGGCGGAGGCGGGCTACCGGCCCTATTACCTCTATCGCCAGAAATACATGTCCGGGGCGTTGGAAAACATCGGCTGGTGCAAGCCGGGGTATGAGGGGCTGTACAACGTCTGCATCATGGAGGAGCTGCACACCATCCTGGCCCTGGGGGCAGGGGGCTCTACCAAGCTCACCGACCCGTCCACGGGAAAGATCGTGCGCATGACCAACCCCAAATATCCATATGAATATATTCAGCGCATTGAGCAGCTCTGCGGGGAGAAGGAGCAGATCGTCCCCTTTTATCAGTCGCTGCTTCACAGGGAGGGATAGCTATGGCATATCTGCTCACCGACATCAACCGAAGGGCCTCCAGCGACCCGGCGGCCTTCCTGGCCGAGAGCGACCGGGACTATCAGCAGCACATCTGCCAGGCGGCGGAACAAATCCTGAACAACCGAAAGAACAGCCCGGTGGTGCTCCTCTCCGGGCCCTCCGGCTCCGGAAAGACCACCACCGCCCTGAAAATTGAGGAGGAGCTGGAGCGCCGGGGGGTGCACACCCACGCCGTGGCCCTAGACAACTATTTCCAGACGCCTGACCGGGTCAACGGCCCCAAGACCCCGGAGGGAGATTATGACTATGAATCCCCCCGGTGTCTGGATATGGAGCTGCTGGACCGGCACTTTACCGCCCTGGAGCGGGGGGAGGAGATTGCCATCCCCACCTTTGATTTCACCCACCAGAGACGGGCGGAGGGAGAGGTGACCCCTCTGCGGCTGGGAAAGGACGAGATCGCCGTATTTGAGGGCATCCACGCCCTGAACGACGATTTGGCGGGCCGACACGAGAACGCCTTTAAGGTGTACATCTCCGCCCGCTCCAACGTGGTGCGGCTGGGCCGGGTGGTGTTTAAGGGCACCTGGATACGGCTGACCCGCCGGACCGTCCGCGACCTGAACTTCCGGGGCACCGGAGTAGGGGAGACCCTGGATATGTGGGACAACGTCCGCCGGGGGGAAAAGCAGTATATCTCCCCCTACAAGAGCCGGGCAGACCTGATCTTCGACTCGTCCCTGCCCTATGAGGTGAACGTCATGGGCCGCTACGCCGAGCGGCTGTTCCGCTCCGTCCCGGAGGAAAACATCCGCCGCCGGGAGATTCTGGAGATGATCTGGGCCTTTGACCGCTTTGTCCCCATCTCCGCCGAGCTGGTGGCAAGGGACTCCCTTCTTCGGGAGTTCATCGGCGGCGGGAGCTATGACCGGCATTGACAAACCAACCAACCCCGCCCGGCAGAACCGCCGGACGACAGATAAAAGGAGAGATTTCTTATGGCAGAGAATTGTACACACGATTGCTCCTCCTGCGGGGAGAGCTGCGGAGATCGCACCCAGCCCCAAAACCTCCGGGAGCCGCCTAACGCGGCCTCCAGCATTCAGCATGTGGTGGCGGTGGTCAGCGGTAAGGGCGGCGTGGGCAAGAGCCTGGTGACCGACGCCCTGGCTGTCTCCATGGCCCGCCTTGGCAAGAAGGTGGGCATCCTGGACGCCGACATCACCGGCCCCTCCGTCCCCAAGGCCTTCGGCCTCACCGGGCCGGTGCTGGCGGACGACATCGGTATGATCCCTCCGGTGTCCGAGGGGGGCATTAAGGTCATGTCTCTGAACCTGCTGACCAAGACGGAGACCGACCCGGTCATCTGGCGGGGCCCGGTCATCGCCGGCTGCGTGAAGCAGTTCTGGACGGACACCAACTGGGGCGAGCTGGACTATCTGTTTGTGGATATGCCTCCCGGAACCGGCGATGTGCCCCTGACCGTGTTCCAGTCCCTCCCGGTGGACGGCATCATCGTGGTCACCTCCCCCCAGGATCTGGTCTCCATGATCGTCACCAAGGCGGTGAAGATGGCTCAGATGATGAATATCCCCGTCCTGGGTATCATCGAGAATTTCAGCTATTTCCAGTGCCCTGACTGCGGCAAGCGCCACGCCATCTTCGGCGAGAACAAGATCGCCCAGGTGGCGGCGGAGAACCGGGTCATCGTCCTGGCCCGCCTGCCCATCGACCCAGCCCTGGCCGCCGCCTGCGATACGGGGGCGGTGGAGTCCCTGGAGAAAAACTACCTGGAGCGCACCGCCGAGTTCCTGGACGGCCAGCTGAACGGAAAGTTTTAAAACGGAAGCACCCTAAAGCCTGCCGCCCCTGCCCATCTGACATATGCAGTCACCTGCGACAGGGGCGGCAGCTTTTCAACTGAGCGTGGAGGAGATGATACCATGGCGTTTGATTTCAAGAAGGAGTATAAAGAATTCTACCTGCCGAAGAACAGGCCGGAGATCGTGACCGTGCCAAAGGCGAACTATATCGCCGTCAGAGGCAAGGGCGACCCCAACGAAGAAGGGGGCGCATACCAGAGCGCCATCGGTGTTCTGTATGCGGTGGCGTACACCCTGAAAATGAGCTATAAGACTGACCACAAGATTGATGGCTTTTTTGAGTACGTGGTGCCGCCCCTGGAGGGCTTCTGGTGGCAGGAGGACGGGAGCGGCATCGACTACAGCAGGAAGAACGCCTTTCACTGGATCTCCGTCATCCGTCTGCCCGATTTTATTACCAAAGCTGACTTTGACTGGGCGGTGGAGACGGCCTCGAAAAAGAAAAAGCTGGACTGCTCCCCGGCGGAATTCCTCGCCATCGACGAGGGCCTGTGCGTCCAGATGATGCACCTGGGGCCCTTTGACGACGAGGCGAAAAGCGTGGCGCTGATGGATGCCTATCTTGCCCAAAACGGCTATGAGACCGATTTGTCGGAGAGCAGATTACATCACGAGATCTACCTGTCCGACGCCCGTAGGGTCGCCCCGGAAAAGTGGAAAACCGTCATTCGGCATCCAATCAGGAAGGTGTGACAGATACAGGATTGCCTCTGCCGATAAGAACAACAGGCTGGCAAATCGGAATTTACTACAGGAGACATGATTATGGATAATGT
>JAJQHP010000166.1 GCA_021199695.1 Clostridiales bacterium | reverse complement strand
CCACGTCGCCGATCCACAGACATGCGTCCACGCTTTACTCGTTGTCCTTCAGGAAGGCCACCTGGAGGGCGTTGGCGGAGTTGATGAGGACGATGATCTTGTCGATGGTCCCCGCTTCCTTCATGGCGGCGATCTGGGACATCATCTCTTTCTCGTTGTCGTCCAAAGCCAGGTAGTTGGTGCTCTCATACTCCAGGTCCGCGCCCTCGCCGCCGATGCGGGAGAGGACCACGATAGCGGCGTCGCCGTAGCTGGACACCGAGTCGATGACCTCATCGGTGTAGGCGCTCCAGGGGGCCTCGTAGATGGAGGCGCTGGCGGTGCTCACCATGCTGGTGGCCGGCCGGGCGTACTCCGCACCGGCTCCCTCGGTGTAGAAGCTCCACAGGGTATCGTTCACCGAGAAGCCCGCCTTCTCCAGGGCGGTTTTCAGGGTGTCGGCGCTGGAGGCGTCGATGTTGCCGGAGCCGGTGCCGCCGTAGACCAGGTTCACCGACGAGGTAGAGAAGCAGCTCACCGCCGCCCCGGAGTCCAGAGGCAGGGCGTTGTTCTCGTTCATCAGCAGGGCTGCGCCCTCGGCCTCTACCAGCTGGCACAGCTCCTCGCCGTAGTCCGTCATCTCCTCCACCGAGTCGAAGTCGCTGGTGAAGTAGACGGCGCTGTCGTCCTCGTTCTCCAGCTCCCAGAAGGTGCCGCCCACATAGGCCGCCACCGTGTTGTCAAACATGGAGAGGACCAGATAGACCGGGCCCATGATGACGGCCAGGACGATACAGAGGATGCTCAGGCCCTTAAAGGGGCGGATGGATTTGCGCTTGGCCTTTTTATAGGCTTTTTTCAGTTCTTTTTTTCTCGCTTTTTCCTCGTTCACGGGGATTCCTCCTTTGCAAGTGACAGGTAAAATGGATACAAAGAATAAAAGGGGCGTCCTCCGCGCCGGGTACAGCCAGGCTTTTTCCTGATGCGGAGCGCCTCTCATTCTCCGATATTGGTATCATTATACCATGGTTCGAATGAAAAACAAGTAGAAAATGATTTATTTTTGAAAAAAGTGCTTCGAAAAGCGCAGAAAAGACGGAGAAAAATACACTGTAGGAGATAGACAGGCAGCAGCCCGCCGCCTATTGTCTCTGCTGCGGCGAACGCTTGCCGGTGGATTTCCACCGGTTTTCCGCTCTGACAGGGAGCCGGACGGAGAAACAGACCCGCCCATGGGAGCAGGAAACGGCGATCTCCCCCTGGTGGACTGTCACGATGTTTTGGGCGATGGTCAGCCCCAGACCATAGTGTCCCGTGTCGCTGCGGTTGGAATCGCTTCTGAAAAAACGGGCAAAAATCTCTGGTCTGTCCCGCTCCGGGATAAAGCCGGGGTTGGAGACGGCGAGCAGCGCCCCCGCCTTTTCCCGTTGGAGGGATATTGCGATATCGCCTGCCCCGTCGCTGTGGGAGAGGGCGTTGTCCATCAGGATGGAGACCAGCTGACTGAGCTGACCGGGATTTCCCTGGAGGGTGATGTTTTCGTCGATCTGGCAGTCGAGCTCCCGGCCCTGCTCAAAGGCCACGCTCTCAAAGGGTAGCACCCCGCCCAGCACCAGACGGCTGAAATCCAGAAGCTCTGTCTGAGGCGGCTCCTGCTCGGTGCGCACCAGGGTGAGCAGCTCGCTGACCAGCCCGGCCATCCGGTTGCTCTCGGAGCGGATGTTGCGCAGCCATTTATTCTCCCCGATCTCCCGCTCCAGAAGCTCCGCGTTGGCCTCCACCACGGCCACCGGGGTTTTCAGCTCATGCCCAGCATCGGAGAGAAACTGCCGCTGGCGGCGGTCGCTCTCCTCCAATGGCCGGATGATCCAGCGGGCCAGGGCAGTGGCGCACAAAAAGAGGATCACCACCATGATTGCCCCCAGCAGCAGGGCGTTGCGAAACAGGGTGGTGAAGCTGTCCGAGACCAGGGTGTTGTCCATGAGTACCACCAGGGTATAGTTTTTCTCCGTATCAATGCAGTAGATGAAATTGCCGTAGGTTCCCTCTGTGTGGCCGGTGTCCAGCAGCGCCTCCGCCACCTGGGTGAGCTGGCTCTCGGTGTACAGGGTGCCGTCCCCCGTGTCCACGCTGAACGGCGTTCCGTCCCCGTCAAAGGCCACGGAGTAGAAGGAGGAGAGCAGATACCGGGCGCTGTCCCTGTCCGGCAGACCGTTCTCTCCCGGCGGGCTGGCCTCCTGACGGACGCCGCCGGTGGGCCGGGCCTGGCTGGGGTTGCCGTTTTCGGCGTACTGCTCCACGTACGTCGCCAGCATATCCAAATCCTCCTGGTACAGCTCCTGATAGCTGAGCATATAGATCATCGCCAGCGTTCCGACAAAGAGAAGCAGGAATGCCGCCATGACCACCGCTACGATCTGCCGCCGGGAACGCTGAAACGCGCTGTTTTGCCGCCACTTACTCACATTCCCACCTCAATTCGTAGCCTGCGCTGCGTATCGCCCGGATCTCCGCCCGGGAGCCGACAAACGCCAGCTTTTTCCGGACAAAGGAGATGTAGACCTCTACCTTGTTGTATTCCGCACCGTTTTCATAGCCCCATATTTTTACCGCCAGCTGCTCCTTGGACAGGACCCGCTTCCGGTTGGAGATGAGATACTCCAGCACCCGGCATTCCTTCTCGCTGAGATGGACGCTCTGGCCGGTGGTGGTGCAGTACAGGGTCAGGGCCCTGGCGTCCAGGGCCAGATCTCCGGCGCACAGCCGATCGTCCACAAGGGGCATCCCTCTGCGGCACAACGCCCGCACCCGTGCCAGCAGCTCCCGGGGCTGAAAGGGCTTGGTCAGGTAGTCGTCCGCCCCTGCGTCCAGACCCAGCACCTTGTCGTTCAGCTCCCCCTTTGCGGTGAGCATGAGAATGGGGGTACGGATACCGGATTTTCTGCTCCGAGCGGCCACCTCCACGCCGGACAGACCGGGCAGCATCACGTCCAGAATGACCCCGTCATACTGACCGCTGCACAGTGCTTCCAGCCCGTCGTCGCCACGGAAAAAGCAGTCCACATCATACCCCTCCTGGCGGAAAAGCTCCCGGAGCGCGTCCGCCATTCGCGGCTCATCCTCGATCAGAAGCAGTTTCATCGGCAGCATCCCCTCTCTGTGTGTGCCATTACTATACCACAGAAACCTTGAAAAAAGCTGGAAGGCTTCAATCTTTCTTCAAGGTATTTGTGATAGGATAGCACCATCTCAACCGAGGAGGCCATCCACATGAAGAAACTCACCGCACTGCTCTGTGCGCTGGCCATGGTGCTGAGCCTGGCCGCCTGCGGCAGCGCATCCTCCGACACCGAAACCACATCCACAGAGGACACCACGGACTCTGCCACCGAGACGGCGGACACTTCCGACGTAGCCACCGAAACGGAGACGACAGCCTCCGACAAGGAGTACATCGAATCCACCCTGAACCTGGCCAACAATACGGACTATACCTGGAGCTACAACTCCGGTGCGGACGCCTGGGTCATGTCTATCGTCTCCGCCGTGGCCTACCCGGAGATCGAGGACGAGGAGGGCGTCTCCGTCTGCGTCCCCGGGGGGTATGTCACCGGCATCGACACGGACGGGGACGGAACCGCCGATGTGACAGCGGACAGCTATTCCGAGGCGGTCAACGGCAATCTGGTCATCGACTACGACGCGGAGATCACCAGCACCAACGGCCAGGTCTACACCGCTGCTACCGCTCCGGTGATTTTGAACACCGGCGCGGCGGGCTACAGCTCCTCCACCAACACCACCGCCGCCACTACCTACGCCGCCGAGGGCTACATCAACGTCTCCTGCGGCAACCGGGGCAAGCAGGACACCGCCACCGACGATGACGGTAACACCTATTATACCGGTGACGCTCCCTCCTGCCTGTCCGATCAGAAGGCGGCGGCCCGGTTCGTCAAGTACAACATCCTGCTGGGCAACCTGCCGGGCAGCGTAGACTACTTCGTCTCTACCGGCGGCTCCGGCGGCGGGGCCCACGCCACCATGTTTGCCGCCACCTCCAACAACTCCGACTTCTATCCTTATCAGGCGGAGGTGGGGGCCGTGGGCTGCTACCTGAATGAGGACGGCAGCTATTCCACCACCGTCACCATTGACGGCGAGGAGGTGGAGCTGTCCGACGGGGCCTGGGGCTGTATCGCCTACAGCGCCATCACCTCCCTGTACGAGGCGGACATGGCCCTGGCCTTCGAGTACTATCTGGACACGGATTATACTTTCGGCTCCGACTTCCAGGCCCAGCTGGCGGAGTACCTGTCCGAGTCCTATATGGAGTATATCAACGCCCAGAATCTGACGGTGGACGAGGCCGATGTGGGCTTCGACCTGGACGGGGACGGGGCGCTGACCAGCACGGTCGCCCTGACCATCGAGTACGACGAGGAGCTGTACCCCGACACCAACGGATACGGCGGGACCTATCTGGACCTCTATCTGGCAGAATTTGTCTCCAACCTCCAGTGGTATCTGGACAATCTGGACTATGCCAGCGGCTGGACCTGGTTTGATGAGGACGGCAACGCCCTGTCCGACGAGGACGTGGCCGCCATGACCACTGAGGACAAGGCGGAGGCCTTCCTGGAGGGCCGTTATACCGCCTCCAGCAGCGGCGGCATGGGTGGTGGCGACCTACCCAGCGGCATGAACGGTGCGGCGGACTTTGCCGACGACGACAGTGAGCTGCCCGGCGGCATGGACGCCGACAGTCTGCCTGACGGCGAGTTGCCCGACGATATCGACACCGACAGCCTGCCCGACGGCGACACCACTGGCCGAGGCGGCATGGGCGGCGGCAGAGGCGACTTCTCCGGCGGCGACACGGATGCCGAGGGGCTGCCCGACGGTGAACTGCCAGATGATGTGGATACCGACAGTCTGCCGGACGACGCCACCGACAGCAGTTCCTCCATTACCAACGAGAACGTGGACACCAGCGGCGACACCATGGACGTGGGCACCCCCGACGCGGGCACCACCCAGGCCGCAGGCAGCAGCACCGACTCCGGCAACTACTCCACTTATGAGGAGATGGTAGAGGCCTACGCCGCCGACATCGCCGAGATCCTGGAGGGTGACGAGTATGGCAACAACATCGTCTCTCTCTACAACCCCCTGAACTATATCGGCGATGAGGGCACGGAGAGCCCCGCCTGGACCCGTATCCTCATGGGGGCCTCCGAGGGCGATATGTCCATGTTCTCCTCCCTGAATCTGCAAATCGCCTGGCTCAACGCCGGGACGGACTGCGAGATCGAGTGGCAGTGGGACGGCGGCCATGTGCCCTCTGAGATTTTGAGCAGCTCCTTCTCCCTCTACGTGGACCAGATGTACGCCGAGTACGCAGGCGGCGTGGCGGTTGAAACTCCCGCCGCCGAGACCCAGACGTCCAACGGCACAGCCACCGAGGCCACCGGCACCGACCTGAGCGGCTGGGTGGACTATTCCGATATCACCAGTGTCTCCTTCTCTCTGGCGGATGCGGTGTCCTACCGGACGGCGGGGGCGAGCAAGGCCATGCCCGGCTTTGATGTCATCGACTACGGACAGGAGGACTACGTGTTCGGCAGCAGCACCCAGGACGCCCGGCACTGGGATACCTTCCTGCTGGAGATCTTCCAGGAGCACGCGGACACCCTTTCTGAGCTGTTCAACGCCGGATAACCGGCAAAAAACCACACAGCCCTGCATCCGAACCGGCGGAGACACCGGCCCGGATGCAGGGCTGTCCTTATGCTGCTGTCAGATGTACTCCGGCATTACACCAGATTCTGAGGCGTGCCCGCCAGGAACTGCTTCAGGTTCTCCACCACGATGACCGCCCGCTTCTCAAAGGCCTGCTGGCTGGCGAAGGCCACATGGGGGGTGAGCACCGTATGGGGGGCGGAGAGGAGGGGATGGTCGGCGGGGATGGGCGGCTCCTGCTCGAAAACGTCCACACCGGCTCCGGCGATCTCCCCGTCTTTCAGGGCGGCAGCCAGGGCG
>JAJQHP010000143.1 GCA_021199695.1 Clostridiales bacterium | reverse complement strand
TTTGTAGAATTGGGGTCAGGCTCTGAACCTGACCCCAACATTTATTATAGAACCAGAAAAGGATATCCGGATTCGCCGGAGGTGCATTGCGTGTTGTGCGTGCGCGCTGCTCTCCCTCCGTCACAGCGTAAGCCATGACAGAGGGAGACCGAAAGCCGCTCGGCCTGCTTATCAGCGAATTCCCCGGAAAGGAGGCCTCCATGCTGCTGCTCATCCCGGCCCTAGTCTGCTCCGGGCTGTTCCTGCTGACCTGCGCCGTGTTCTCTCCCGACGGCGGGACATTTTTGCAGCTGCTCTATGAGCTGTCCTCCGCCGTCCTGCCCTGGCTTGTTGTGACAGCCCTTCTCCGCTGCCGTCAGGGGGCGCGGGGCATCCGCCGGATGGAGGGCACCCGCTGGCTGTGGATGGCCCTGTACGTCCTCTACATCGCCGGTATCTGGACGGTCACCGGGGCGGGCACACTGGCCGAGGCGCTGCAAAATGGCCTCTGCTGGGGCTGTAACGAGGTGAACCTCGCCCCCTTCTCTCAGGGCATCGACCCGATAGGATATCTGCTCAACGTGCTGCTCTTTGTGCCCCTTGGCTTTCTCACCCCGCTGCTGTGGGACAGCCGGGACAAATTTTATGCTGTGCTGCTGGGCGGTTTTGCCTGCTCTCTGCTGGTGGAGGTGAGCCAGCTGGTCAATTTCCGGGCAAGCGACGCGGACGACCTGGTGATGAACACCCTGGGGGCTGTAGTGGGCTGGGGACTGTTCCGGCTATTTGCCCGGCTCACCCATTGGAAACGGGAGCGGGAGCTGGTCTGGCCCATGGGACCGGCAGGGACAGTGGCCCTGCTCTTTGCAGGACATTTCCTCCTGTACCTGGAGGCGGGGACGATGATCTAAACAACCGACAGAAATTGTGAAGAGGAGTGAGCCGCAGCTCACTCCTCTTGCTCTGTCTGATTGGTTGTCTCCCGCAGGAGCACCGCCACATACCGCCGGTAGACCAGGGACCGAATGGCGGCCTCCATCAGGGGATGGGCGCCGGGGAGCGACTCGATCGGGTCTCCGGCCAGCTCGGACAGCGCCCCCTCCAGCTGGGCGCAGAAGCAGCGATAGGACGGCTCCATGTCCTCCGGGTCGAATTCCCGCCGGAGGAGCAGGCGGATCTCCTCCATGCTCAGCACCTGCTTGAGCAGGAAGATGACGTACAGCGTGACCACCTGGTTCCGGCTGTACTTCTTCTGCATCGGGGCGGGGAGCACCTTTAGCTTCACATAGTTGTTGATCATGGAGGCGGTCACCGGGGCAACCGCATCGGGATAGAAGGGACTCACCGCCTGGTTGAGCAGTGAAATGACCTGGTCCATGTACAGGGGAATGGCTGGGTACTCCGAAAAGGGTGGGCAGCGGTAGCTGACAAGCTGTTCCAGTTGGTTCATATTGGCATCAGGCTCCTTCCAACATCTTCCAGACATCCAATTAACAGCAGACCTGAAACGCCGTTCCGGGGATGGGAATACGACCAGCTTTGAGCCAAAATACGGCGTCTGATGATTTTACCTTCCAACAGTATAGCATAGATGAACAATTTGTCAAGTTGCAGAGTAACGGCTGACAAATGCGGCCGGATGATATGATATCATATCAAAAAGCAGGTCATCTGCTTTTAAAAGTAGCAGGGAGAACGGCGTCTTTCTGTTGCTCTGAAAAATCGTTCGACAAAACCGGCGCAAAATGGGTGGAAACAGAGAGAACCGGGGCATGGAAGCAGGCCTTCGGCGGGAAGCTGTCGAACCGTGCGATACTTTTTTCTGGAAAAACGGTGGGAAATCGCTATAATAGTCCCCACAAACGGGCGAAAAAGGCAGATTCGTCCAGGGGAGGGACCAAATTGAAACGGGAGTGGAGAGAGGAGCGCAGCATCCGTCTGGAGGATGGCGGGACCCTGGCGCTGGACTACTGGCTGCTGACGGAGGAGACCTGCTGGGGAGACAGCTTCGGCCTGGCGGTGACGGACAGCGGCGGGGGAGAGGAGATCATCCGCCACATCACCACCCGCCGGGAGCAGATCCTGCTCCTGCTGGACCGAATGGCGGCGGGAACGGTCACTGCGGTAACAGCAGAGGACGTGGTGGAGGATTTTCTGGCAGAACTGTGATTGAAGTCACACATCCGGACAAAGATATGGTATAATCAGGGGGCGGCACAGACAGTGCCGCCCCTTTGCGCTCGTGATTGCGGCTGCTTCGGCAGACCGTTACAGGAAACAGGAGGTATCCCCATGACAACAGACAGCAGAGAGTTTGCGGGCAGCCGCTGCGGCTGCCGCTATGAGCGGGAGAAGGAGCACAGCGTCCGGGACTGTCTGACCTTTTACATCGACGGCCGAGTCCTCTTTGAGCGCTACTGCTACGGCGAGGCGGCGGGTCTGGTCTTTCAGTCCTGGGCCTCCGGCTTTGACGGGGATGGGGTCCTTCTCTGGGGAGCAGAGCCCACCTGGCAGGGGCACCGGGACGCCCTGCCCAAGCAGCTCACCGATATCCAGGAGGACGGCGCCGCCCTGAAATTCGACGACCGCTGGCAGCGGTATGTCCGCACCCAGGAGCTGGACAGCGACCCCGAGCACGGCTACGGGGCGTGGAAGCTGTTCTGGCTGAGGCGGAAGGGGAGAGGCTGAGGGGAGATTCCCTTTCTGGCGACTCCGATAAAAAAAGAAAAAAACATCTGACTCCCACTTTCCCGGGAGAGAATGTTATGCTATAATGCTATCTGTTGAATTGTGGCCTGAGCAGGGGAGAGGACTCTCCCTCAGGTCCGGCCACCCTGCGGAGGGGTGTTTTCCCGCTCCGCAGCAATCCCTCACGGAAAGGAAGCATTATTGTGGGACTGTTACAGGCAATCTTCGGCACCACCTCCGCCCGGGAGGTCAAGAAGATCACCCCGATCGTAGATAAAATCGAAGCCCTCAGCGAGGAATACAAGGCGCTGACCGACGAGCAGCTCAAGGCCAAGACGCCGGAATTTAAGGAGCGCTACGCCAACGGCGAGAGCCTGGACGATCTGCTCCCGGAGGCGTTTGCCGCCGTCCGGGAGGCGTCCGACCGTGTGCTGGGGATGCGCCCCTACCGGGTGCAGCTCATCGGCGGCATCATCCTCCACCAGGGCCGCATCGCCGAGATGAAGACCGGCGAGGGCAAGACCCTGGTGGCCACCCTCCCTGCCTATCTGAACGCCATCTCCGGGGAGGGCGTCCATATCGTCACCGTTAACGACTACCTGGCCAAGCGCGACTCCGAGTGGATGGGCAAGGTCTACCGCTTTATGGGCCTCACCGTGGGCCTGATCGTCCACGGCCTGACCCGGAAGGAGCGCCGGGACGCCTACGCCGCCGACATCACCTACGGCACCAACAACGAGATCGGCTTCGACTACCTCCGGGACAACATGGCCATCTATGACCGGGACCTGGTCCAGCGGGGGCAGAATTTCGCCATTGTGGACGAGGTGGACTCCATCCTCATCGACGAGGCCCGGACCCCCCTGATCATCTCCGGCCGTGGGGACGAGTCCACCCAGCTCTACCAGATGGCGGACCAGTTCGTCTCCACCCTGAAACGGTATGTCATCGCTGAGAGCGACGACAAGGAGATCGATGACGAGATCAACGAGAATTACGACTATGTAGTGGAGGAGAAGCGGAAGCAGTGTACCCTCACCGCCCGGGGCATCGCCAAGGCGGAGGCCTACTTCAATCTGGAGAACCTGGCCGACGAGGAGAACACCACCCTGAACCACCACATCAACCAGGCTATCCGGGCCCACGGCGTCATGCGCCGTGACGTGGACTATGTGGTCAAGGACAACCAGGTCATCATCGTGGACGAGTTCACCGGCCGCCTGATGTACGGCCGCCGGTATAACGAGGGCCTGCACCAGGCCATCGAGGCCAAGGAGGGCCTGGAGGTCGCCCGGGAGTCCAAGACTCTGGCCACCATCACCTTCCAGAACCTGTTCCGTCTGTACAAAAAGCTCTCCGGTATGACGGGCACCGCCATGACCGAGGAGGAGGAGTTCAACTCCATCTACAGCCTGGACATCGTGGAAATCCCCACCAACCGCAAGGTGGTCCGTATCGACCAGCCGGACTGTGTCTACAAGACCGAGGCCGGGAAATACCGGGCCATCGTGAACCAGATCGTGGCCTGCCATGAAAAGGGCCAGCCGGTCCTGGTGGGCACTGTCTCTATCGAGAAGTCGGAGAAGTTGAGCCGGATGCTCCGGGCCAAGGGCATCTCCCACAACGTCCTCAATGCCAAGAACCATGAGCGCGAGGCGGAGATCATCGCCCAGGCGGGCAAGCTGGGCGCGGTGACGGTGGCCACCAACATGGCCGGACGTGGCACCGACATTATGCTGGGCGGCAACGCCGAGTATCTGGCCAAGGCGGAGCTGCGCCGGAAGGGCTACGACGACGAGGTCATCGCTGAAGCCACCGGCTACGCCGACACGGACAACGAGGAGATCCTGGAGGCCCGGGCCCTCTTTGCTGAGAAGATGGCGGAGTACAAGGAGAGCATCGCCCAGGAGGCCGAGCAGGTCCGGGCGGCGGGCGGTCTCTATATCCTGGGCACTGAGCGCCACGAGGCCCGGCGTATCGACAACCAGCTCCGCGGCCGTTCCGGCCGTCAGGGCGACCCCGGTGAGAGCCGCTTCTTCCTCTCCCTGGAGGACGATATTCTCCGGCTGTTCGGCTCCGACCGCATTTCCCACATGATGGACACCCTGAAAATCGACGAGGACACCCCCATCGACGCCAAGGTGCTGTCCAACGCCATCGAGAACGCCCAGAAGAAGGTGGAGTCCCGGAACTTCCAGATCCGGAAGAACGTGCTGGACTATGACGACGTGATGAACACCCAGCGGGAGGTCATCTACGGTGAGCGCCGGAAGGTGCTGGACGGGGAAAATCTGAAGCCCTATATCGAGGCCATGATCGACCGGATTATCACCCATGACGTGCTGGGCGTCGCAGGAGAGCGAAAGCATCTGACCGCCGACGACCTGGCCGAGGCCACCAAGGACTATCGCAACGTCTTCCTGACCCCGGACGAGCTGGTCTACACCGATGAGGAGCTCAAGACCATGAAGCCCCAGGAGGTCTGCGACCAGGTGAAGGAGCGGGCCCACGACATCTACCAGAAGAAGGAGGACATCCTGGGCGAGCCGCTCATGCGGGAGCTGGAGCGGGTCATGTTCCTCCGGGTGGTGGACGAGTACTGGATGGACCACATCGACGCCGTTGACGATTTGAAGCAGGGCATCCGGCTCCGGGCCTACGGCCAGGAGGACCCGGTCAAGGCATTCAAGAAGGAAGCCGCCTATATGTTCGAGGAGATGAACGCCGCCATCCAGCGGGAGGCGGTGCGGCGCATCTATATCGCCCGGGTCCAGACCAACAAGGTGGAGCGGAAGGCGGTGGCAAAGGTTACCGGCGAGTCCGCCGGAGGCGAGAATCCCAAGGAGAAGCCCCGGCGTATCCCCGTCCGCAAGGCCAAGAAGATCGGCCCTAACGACCCCTGTCCCTGCGGCTCCGGCAAGAAGTACAAAAAGTGCTGCGGCCGGAACCGGGGGATGGACTGAGTTGGCCTTTTGGGAGCAGACGGGGGAAAACGGCCTCCTCTGGTGGGAGAGCGATGGCCTTTCTCAGACCGGAGACGTGGCCCACGGCTTTTCCACCCGGCTGGGCGGCGTGAGCCGTGGAGTGTACGCCTCCCTGAATCTGGGCCACACCCGGGGGGACGACCCAGAAGCCGTCCGGGAAAATTACCGCCGGTTCTGCCGGGCCACGGGAGCGGGGGAGATCTCCAACCTCGTCCTCTCCCATCAGGTACACGGCAGCGAGATCCGGGTCTGCACCCTGGCCGACCGGGGCAAGGGCCTGGACCGGGAGCGGGACTACGAGGCCGACGGCCTGATGACCGACGTGCCCGGCCTGATTTTGACCATCTTCACCGCCGACTGTATTCCGTTGCTGTTTTATGACCCGGTGCGCCGTGTGGCGGCGGCCAGCCACGCCGGATGGCGGGGAACGGCCCAGGCCATCGCTCCACGCACCGTCCGCCGGATGGGGGAGGTCTACGGCTCCCGGCCCGAGGATATCCGGGCA
>JAJQHP010000236.1 GCA_021199695.1 Clostridiales bacterium | reverse complement strand
CCGAGGGATCGGGGCCGTGTCCCTTCGAGGGGGCATATTTGTGGAATTCACTTCACCGGAACAGGCGATTTCAGACACATTTGGAGAAAATCTGCGCATTACAGGCCGCCGGGCGGTATCCGGCGGGGACATCAACCTGGCCTATCGGCTGTCCCTCTCCGATGGGACGGCGGTTTTTATGAAATGCAACACGGCCGCAAACAGGGATTTCTTCCGGGCCGAGGTGGACGGACTGAACGCTCTGCGGGCCGCCCATGCCGTTGGCGTGCCGAAGCCCCTGGCCGTTGGAGCAGACGGGCGTCAGGGCTTCTCCTTTCTGCTGATGGAATATCTGGACCCCGCGCCCAGGAGAAGGGACTATTGGGAGACCTTCGGCCACGAGCTGGCCCGGCTCCACAGGGCGTCAACGGCAGGTCTGGTGTCGGAGAGCCGGTCATCCCTCTTCGGTTTCCGGGAGGACAACTATATCGGAGCCTCCAGGCAGGTCAACACGCCGAAAGCCGGATGGGTCGCCTTTTTCCGGGACTGCCGCCTCTCTCCGCAGATCAGGATGGCCGGGCGGAAGCTGGACTCCGGCGCCAGGGAAAAATGCGAGTCCTTGCTCCAGCGGTTAGACGCTCTCCTGGTGGAGCCGGAGTTTCCCTCTCTGCTCCACGGAGATCTGTGGGGTGGGAATGTGGCGGCAGGCCCGGACGGAAAGGCCTGGATTTTCGACCCCGCGGCCTATGTGGGCCACTTTGAGGCGGAGCTGGCCATGACCGAGCTGTTCGGCGGCTTTCCCGCCACGTTTTACAGGGCATACCATGAGGTGAACCCCATCGACCCGGGATATACAGAGCGGCGGGACCTGTACAACCTTTACCACCTGCTCAACCACCTGAACCTCTTTGGCAGCTCCTACCTGAGCGCCGTCAGTGGGATTTTAAACCGGTACGCTTAACGGAACACTCGATGCAGAACGGCACCCGGCCCATCACCGGATGCCGTTTGCCGCAGCGGATGGGAAATTTACTTAAAATGTGATATAATAGTTGGCTGCAAAACGCAGAAATCGCAACGGTAAAGAGGAACAGAAATGGGAAGAACGAACGATAGAGAGAACCATTCCCGCAATGAGCGAATGCTCAACGACCCGGTGGAGCAGGTGATCCCGGCTCTGGCAGGGCCAACCATCCTGTCCATGCTGATCACCGCCATCTACAATATGGCGGACACCTTCTTTGTCAGCCAGCTGGGCACGTCCGCCTCCGGCGCGGTGGGCGTCGTCTATTCGGCCATGTCGCTGATCCAGGCCTTTTCCTTTATGATCGGAATGGGTGCGGGGAATCAGATCTCTCAGCTGCTGGGAAGAGGGCAGGAGGAAGATGCGAAGAGGT
The DNA here is from genome assembly GCA_021199695.1 of Clostridiales bacterium. Taxonomy (GTDB): domain Bacteria; phylum Bacillota; class Clostridia; order Oscillospirales; family Oscillospiraceae; genus Onthomonas. Next base: position 4,811 of record JAJQHP010000236.1, on the reverse strand, counting down.
ACGCCTCGGTTGCCTGGTTTACCGGCTTCGGGCTGGGGTGTGCGGTGGCCCTGCTGGGCATGACGCAGATGGAGTCCATTGTCATGCTTCTTGGCTCCACGGAGACGATCGCGCCCTATGCCGCAGACTATGCCCGCTATATTTTCCTGGCTGCGCCGTTTATGATGTGCTCGTTTATCATGAACAATCTGCTCCGCTTTCAGGGCCTGGCCATCTATTCCATGGTGGGTATCACAACGGGCGGCATTTTGAATATCATTCTTGACCCCATCCTTATTTTCGGTGCAGGAATGGGGACCATGGGGGCCGGAGTGGCCACCGGCTTTTCCCAGTTTGTCAGCTTCTGCATCCTGCTGTTCATGTGCAATACCCACCAGGACGCGATCCGGATCACGCCCCGGAATTACCGCCCCACCGTGCAGATGTACGGGAGGATTTTGTATACGGGAGCGCCCTCTCTGGCCCGGCAGGGCATTGCCAGCGTCTCCTCCGTCATGCTCAACTCCATTGCCGGAGGCTATGGCGATGCGGCGGTGGCGGCCATGTCCATCGTCTCCCGCTTTACGATGTTCATCAACTCCGTGGTCATTGGCTTCGGGCAGGGGTTCCAGCCGGTCTGCGCCTTCAATTTTGGCGCCCGGAAGTATGACCGGGTCAAGCGGGCTTTCTGGTTCTGTGTGAAGGTGGCGACGGTCACGCTGCTCGTCCTCTGCGTGGTCTCCATGATATTCTCCGGGCACATTATCCAGCTGTTCCGAAAGGACGACGCCCAGGTGATCGAGATCGGCACCTTCGCCCTGCGCGCTCAGCTGCTCACCATGCCGCTGTGGGGCTACTATATCATGTGCAATATGTTCTCCCAATCCATCGGGTACGGATTCCGCGCCTCCGTGATCTCCTGTGCGCGGCAGGGGCTGTTCCTGATCCCGGTGCTGGCCATCATGCCGTATTTCTTCGGGCTTCTGGGGTTACAGCTCGCCCAGCCGGTTTCCGATGTCCTCGCCTTCCTTCTGGCGTTTGTGCTGACGAGCAGGATATTGCGGGAGCTTGGAGAACGCACCCCATCGGCCGACATTCCCGGTGAGCCATAGCACCGGAACAAATTCGGCTCTCTTTTGTCAATTTCCTTTGCATATATCATCCGGTTATGCTAAAATGATGGGAAGAAACTCCGTGGAGGGGAATGGGGGCGAGATGCAGTGATTCGTATTGCAGTGGTAGAGGACGATCCGGGCTACCGGCAGCAGCTGACGGAGTTCATCCGGCGCTGCGAGGAGGAGCAGGGGGAGCAGTTCAAGGTCACCATGTTCACCGATGGGCTGGAGATCGCAGAGGAATACGCCGCAGCCTATGATATCATTTTCCTCGACATCCAGATGGAGCATCTGGACGGCATGGCCACGGCAAAGCGTATCCGGCAGCAGGACAAAAACGTGGTCATCATCTTCATCACCAACCTGGCCCAGTACGCCCTCCAGGGTTACCAGGTGGAGGCACTGGACTATGTGCTCAAGCCCCTGAGCTACTTCGCCTTCTCCCAGGAGCTGAAAAAGGCGGTGCGCAAGGTGCGGGAGCGCTCCGCCTGCTTCCTACGGCTGATGCAGGAGAGCGGGATGGTCCGACTGGACGTGTCCGCCATCCGATATATCGAGAGCGCCGGCCACAACGTCGTTTACCACACGGCGGAGGGGGATTACACCAACCGGGAATCCCTGAAAAGCGTGGAGCAGAAGCTGGAGGGGCGGCACTTCTCCCGGTGCAACAACTGCTATCTGGTGAACCTCTCCCATGTGGAACGGGTGGACAAGTCGGCGGTGGTGGTGGACGGCATCGAGCTGCAGATGAGCCGCCCCCGGTGGAAAGCGTTCATGGAGGCCCTGGCGGCCTATGTGGGAGGCGAGTGAGCGGTGACCACCATTGCGGACATTCCAAAATTCTATACCGCTCTGGCGGAGTGGCTCTCCTGTCTGGGCTTTGTGCTGCTGCTGGAGAAGCGGCAGCCCCGGAAATGGGTCACGGTGCTGGAGCTGGCGGCCTCCTTTGGCCTGCTGTGTGTGGTGCAGTATTTCATCGGCATCGTCCCCATCGGGCTGTGGCTGCCGGGGATGGGAGTGGCCCTGGCCATTATGTACGCCACCATCCTGGTCTGCTGCAAGGTCTCGCCCACCGATGCGGGATTTTTCTGGGCCATCGCCTTTATCGTGGCGGAGTTCATCGCCTCTCTGGACTGGCAGATCTACTCCTTTGTTGCCCAGGAGGGATACGACAGCTATCTGCTCCAGGGCGTCTTTCTGCTGCTCTTTTACGGCGGCTCCCTGTACATCGTTTTCCGCATGGAGCACAAGCGGCTGGGGTCGGGCCAGAAGCTGGAGGTCACCAGGCGGGAGGTGCTCTCCGCCATAGTGACCTCGGTGGGGGCCTTTCTCATCAGCAACATCAGCTATGTAAACACCGACAACCCCTTCAGCGGCCGGATGAGCGCCGAGATCTTCTACATCCGCACCCTGGTGGACCTGGCGGGGGTCATCATGCTCATCAGCCTCCAGGACCGGGTGCAGGAGCTTCAGACCCGGAAGGAGAAGGAGGCCATCGACTCCCTGTTTCAGCTGCAGTACGAGCAGTACCGCCAGTCCCGGGAGAACATCGAGATGGTCAACCGGAAGTACCACGACCTGAAGCACCAGATCGCCATTATCCGTATGGAGAAGGACGAGGACAAGCGGGAGGGCTACCTCCGGCAGATGGAGTCGGAGCTCCAGCGCTTCGGGGTAGAGTTCGAGACGGGCAGCCCGGTACTGGGCACCATCCTCTCCAGCAAGGAGACCTACTGCCTCCAGCACGACATCACCCTGAACGTAGTGGCGGACGGGGAGAGCCTGGGCTTTATCGACGTGATGGACCTGTGCAGCATTTTCGGCAACGCCCTGGACAACGCCATGGAGAGCGCCGAGCAGGTGTCGGAGAAGGAAAAGCGGCTCATCCGGCTGGCGGTGTACACCCAGAACGGCTTTCTCCTCATCCGGGTAGAGAACTATTTTGAGGCGCCCCTCCAGGTCAGCGGCGCAGAGATCCAGACCACCAAGCAGGACAAGAACCTCCACGGCGACGGCATCAAGAGCATCCGGCACACAGCGGAGAAATACGGCGGCTCGGTGTCCATCAGCGCCCGGGACGGATGGTTCTCCCTGAAAGCCCTCATCCCCCTGCCGGAGGGACAATAAACCATCACCGGGGCGGTACGTTGTAAAAATGTACTGCCCTTTTGATTTGTCAGAACACATCACAATACCCAGAGAGAGGAGCCTATTTTTATGCAAAATGCAATTTATGCCGCTGTGGAGACAGGTTATGCCAAAATTCCCAAAAGTCCAAATCGAATCGGTATACTGCAAGCCAGGTTAAGACTGGCGAGCAGAGAGAGGAGGTGCAGAAAATGAAACAGCAAGTCTTTAATCCCTACCTTCCATCCTGGGAGTATATCCCCGACGGCGAGCCCCACGTCTTTGGCGACCGGGTCTATGTCTACGGCTCCCACGACAGCTTCAACGCTCCCATTTTCTGTGTCAACGACTACGTGTGCTGGTCGGCCCCGGTGGACGACCTCAGCGACTGGCGGTATGAGGGTGTCATCTTTAAAAAGAACCAGGACCCGAAAAACAAGCTGGGCCTCCGGCTCCTGTTTGCCCCCGACGTGTGCCAGGGGAAGGACGGCAAGTATTACCTCTATTACGCCTTCGACTTCATGGGCATTATGGGGGTTGCCGTCTGCGACACCCCTGCCGGAAAGTACCAGTTCCTGGGCCACGTCCACTACAAGGACGGCACCGTCTGGGGCCGGAAAAAGGGCGATCAGTTCCCCTTTGACCCCGGCGTACTGGTGGACGACGACGGCAGCGTGTGGCTCTACTCCGGCTTCTACACCCCCACCCCGGCTATCGTCACCGGCGGTATCAGCCTGAAAAACGACGGCGGCACCGTGGTAGAGCTGGAGAGCGACATGGTGACCATCAAGACCGACCCCAAGGTGATCTTCCCCAAGGAAGGTCCCGGCTCCTTCCCCAACCATGAGTTCTTCGAGGCCAGCTCCATCCGCAAGGACGGGGACACCTATCTCTTCGTCTACTCCTCCCGGCACAACCATGAGCTGTGCTACGCCACCAGCAAGCGCCCGGACGGCGATTTCACCTACGGCGGAACCCTGGTCAGCCAGGGCGACCTGTTCCTGGACGGCAACGAGGACGAGGCCAAGGGCGTCAACTACCTGGGCAACACCCACGGCGGGATGCTGCACATCGGCGGGGACTGGTATATTTTCTACCACCGCCAGACGAACCGGCACTCCTATTCCCGGCAGGCCTGCGCGGAAAAGCTGGTGCGCAACCCGGACGGCAGCTTCCAACAGGCGGAGGTCACCAGCTGCGGCCTCAACGGCGGTCCCCTGAAGGGAGAGGGCAGCTACGAGGCCCGGATCGCCTGCAACCTGTGGAGCAAGGACGGCGTGGGCCGTTACGACGGCAGCGGCGTGCGGAAAAAGCTGAAAAACCACCCCTACTTCACCCAGACCGGCTCCGACCGGGAGCACAGCGGCGACCAGTACATCGCCAATATGCAGGACGGGGCGGTGGCCGGGTTCAAGTACTTCCACCTGGACGGCCCCACCAAAATCACCGTCCATCTGCGGGGCGCAGCCAACGGAACCATGCAGATCTCCAACACCCCCGACTTTGCCCGGTACGGCGAGATCGCCGTCCGGTTAAGCAGCAAGAGCGGCGTGTTCGACGACTGCGTGGTGACTTCCCCGGAGAACAGAC